>DATMSC010000401.1:0-7499 GCA_035565595.1 Longimicrobiales bacterium
CGGCGGGCACCGCGAGCGACAGCGCGATCGTGTCCGGTACTCCCGGGTCGAGCGGTGGCGCGCCGGATGTGACGATCTCGGTGGTCGAGGGGCAGTACGACGCCCAGGTCACCGCATCGTGGCAGCCGCCCTCGGGTGGAACGGTGACCGGCTGGCTCGTTCGGGGCCGGTTGAACGGCCAGGTCGTGCAGGAGGCGACGCTGCCGGCGACGGAACGTTCGTCAACGGGGACGCTGCCGCGCACGACGTCGCCGCAGCAGATAGAGATCTGCGTGCAGGCGGTTGCATCAGCGCCGGGTCCGGAGGGGTGCGCGAAGGCGACGATCGCCGCGCTGCAGGATGGTGGTAGCGGCGGCTCGCCGAGCAACCCGCCCCCGCCGCCGCCCTCGGGCAGCCTCCGGCAGAACGAGCCGGCCGGGCTGACGTTCTACGCCGAGCACACCATGGACGGCATTCCGAGCCCGGGGAGCCCGGGCAGGCTGGGCGCCGGCGCCCGTTGGGCCGCGCCAGAGAGCACGCAGCGGATGCAGGTCGTACCATCGACCGCGCCGGCCGGCGGTCCGAACGCGCTGCGCGTGCAGTGGCAGCAGGGCCTGCAGGGCGGTACCTACCCCCATGCCTTCACACTGGAGCACGCGCCTTCACGGGAAGTCTACGTGTCGATGTACATCAACTTCCTCGGAGCGCGGTCCGGGAGCGGGTTCAGTTGCCGCTTCGAGAACCACCCGGTCCAGACCAAGTGGTTCTACTGGATGTACCAGGGTGATGGCACGGGCCACCTGGGCGGCCGGACGACGGATGACGCGTGGTCGCCGAACCCGGTGAACGCCTCCAAGTTCTGGCTGAGCTGGCAGTGGACGGATGGCCGCGCGACGCAGGAGACGGTGCCTGTCCACTTCGACTGGAACGTCTGCCAGTGGTACCATCTGGAGATGCACCTGGTCGCCAGCGACCCCGGTCAGAACAATGGCCGGATCCGGATCTGGGTGAACGGCCAGCTCATCACCGATCGTGCGGCGAACACCAGCGCTCCGGGCTCATCCGCCAGCCGCTACGATACTTTCACATGGCGGCCGGTCTGGGGCGGCCTGGGCAACACCAAGACCCGCGACGACTACGCCGACATCGCGTACATCTACGTGAGCGGGCGCTGATTCTCGGCGGGTGCGCTCGCAAGTGATGGCGGGCGCACTCTCGAATTCGGACGACCCGGTCAGATACCTGGTGCGCCAGGACTGGCCGGGTCGTCGCGCATCCTGTGACGTCCGACGCGGCGGGTCGGGATTCAACCGCCGTGGGCGACGACGTGGGTTTTTCGGGGAGTCGCCTCGATGTGGCCTCGCCAGCCGTAGTGCGGCTCGAACCGGAGCGAGTGCTCGAACGAAAGCGCCCCGAGCGTGCCGTTCCAGACCGGTCGGTCGCTCCGGACGGTGATTTCCCGCCACCCCCAGTCGGTGAGGGGGTGTTCGCGACATCTGAACGCCTGTCGCACGATGGGGATCCGGTCCGGGTCGTACCCCATGAGGTAGGCGCAGCAGGCGTCCACGCTCGCCGGGTGGATGCCGAACACGATCACGCCCGCGTGCACCGGATCCGGATTCGTCGGACCGCGTCCCTCACCGGCGATTACGGCGTCGACGAGGGCGAAGTGCCGCTTCTGCTGGCCGAGGGCAGGCGGGCGCAGCGTGCCGTCCGGGTTGCCGTAGAGGACGATCTTGTTGAGGTCGAGGCACATGCGCCAGATGGTGTCGTTCCCCCACCAGTTCCCGCCACGGATCACTTCTTCGGTCTTGCCAAAAACGCGCTCGCCCGCGCTCCGCGCCTTCTGATGGAACCATGGTCCCGCCACGGGGACGCGCAGCGAGATGGTGCGCACTATGCGCAGGAGCCGGCGCTCGAGCCGGTGCGCAGGCGTGGGCGCCGGGTGCTCGTCGCCACCATCCGCCGGTGATCCTTCGGTGTGGTGGGGGAGCCAGTTCTTGTCCCCGTTGATCCCGACCAGGTTCTTCAGGCTGACGGTGATCCCCGCCTTGCGGTGCGTCTTCAGCTTGGGGAGGCTGAAGACGACGTCGGCAAGGATGGCCGTACCGGCGATGAGGTACTCGTGGCGGCCGTTGGTGTGGTGGCGGTTGACCTCTGCCGTGTCGTAGTCGGCGCCGTAGTAGCGTCCGGCACCGGTGTGCCCGACGAACTCGCTGTGGTCCGCGAGGTCGAAGGCGACGCAGCCGTTCGGGTCGCCGCCGACGCGGCGTCGCTCGACGACGACGCCGCCGCGCTCGGTCCACTGCTCCTGGCGCAGGTCGATGATGCGGAAGTCCAGCCCGCGGCCACGGTAGTGGTCGCGGATGCCCGCAAGGCCGATCCGGCTCACGATCTCTTCGAAGGAGGCGTAGGTCTCGGGCGCGTCGGCCACGATGACCGTGCCTCGCCCGCTGAGCGCGATCCACACGTAGTCGGCAACGGCGCGGATCACGCTGCCGTGCGTCACCGTGTAGCGCCACCCGTCGGGGTCACGCGGGTGCCGCGCGTTGACCATGTTCGGCTTGAGGAGGACCGTTTCGCCGGGGCGGATGAGCCCGCCGAGCGGGTTCCACGCGGGTGTACCATACCTTGCTGCGTCGAGGCCGGCGCGCCGGAAGCAGGAGCGCACGGCGTCGAACACCAGGTTCGGTTCGTCGCCCACGGGGGCGCCCCGGTGTTCGGGATAGGCCCGGTCCGGGTGGAATGGTGGCCGTTCCGGGTATTCCGGGCGCGCCGTCGTCTGGACGACGACTTCCGTCGGCTTCATCACGTCTCCGGGGCTCGGTTCGGTTTGCGAAGGGTCAGGAACGCGGCCATGGGATGAACGCCCGGGCCGCTGTTGTCTGCCGGACGCAGGAATGCGCCGGCCAGGGCGGGCTCGAGCGGTGACGCCAGCGCGCGCAGCGGGCCGAGCGCGCCGAGCAGGCGTTCACAACGCACGCGTCCCTCTCCCCACAGCTCCAGATCCACCACATCGGCCGGAACGTCGAGGAGCCGGCGCTCCAGGGCATGCCGGTCGTAGTGACGTTCGAAGAAGACGGGTGCCACGCCGTCGTAGTCGCGCTCGTACACTGGCGCGTGGACGTGCGTCTCGCGGTACTCCGGGGCAAAGGGCACGGTCGCCGCGACGAGCCCGCCGGGCCGGACGACGCGGACCAGCTCCGCGAGCGCACGGCTGTCACCTTCGCCCGGGATGTGCTCGAGTACCGAGACCGTGAAAGCTGCGTCGAAGCTGTCGTCGGGGTAGGGGAGCGCGCGGCCATCCCCGACCTCGGCGACTACGCTGCCACCCCGCCGGCGCGTGAGCCCGGTCGCCGCCGCCAGGCGTTGGCAGACGTCGATCTCGTCGGGCATGATGTCGACAGAGACGATGTCGTAGCCGAACCGCCCGGCCAGATGGATGGCGAACTCCTTGGGGCTGCCGAGGTCGAGCACCCGCCGGATGCCCGGCTCGCCGCCGAGACGGCTCCAAACGTATGCGAACTCGGCGGTACGCCAGTAGCTGACCGGGAGCGCGATCCGTTTCAACCCGAGTATCGGCTCACGGGGAAGCACGCGCAGCCCCATCACCAATCCCCGCGCCCAGAGCTCGAGCCAGCCTGGCCGCTCGCCGGCCCAAGTGGTGGCGGCGGCGGTGGACGACCCGGCCGTCGTGACCGTCATGCCGGCGTCCCCGCGAGCGCGAGGTACTCGTCAGCCATTGCGCGGCCGACCACGTCCCAGTCGAACCGCTCGACGGCGGTGCGGCGGGCGTTGGCGCCGAGATGGCGGCGGAGCTCCGGATTCCGGAGCACCTCCGTGACCGCCTCCGCGAACTCGGCCGGGTCGTCGCGGATGAGGATGTCGTGGCCATCGATGGCGCCGAGGCCTTCGCACCCGACAGATGTGCTGACCACGGCTTTCCCCATGGCCCACGCGTCTAGGATCTTCACGCGCGTTCCGCCCCCGGCGCGGATCGGTACCACGTAACACGCCGCGCGGTGCACGTATGGGCGCACGTCGTCGACGTAGCCGGTCAGCTCCACGCCGTGACGCGCGGCGTATGCCTCCCGCTCGGCGCTGGATGCTCGCCCAACCCACGTGACCGGCGAGGTCTCGCCCAGCGCGCGTATCCGCGGGAGGATGTCGTGGCAGAAGTACTCGAGCGAGTCGCGGTTCGGCAGCCAGTTGGTTCCGCCCACCGAAACGATGCCGGTGGGGGCCGTGTTCCGGTGCGTCTCCGGTAACGGGCGGAAGAAATCGGTATCGACACCGTTGGGCACCACTGTCGCGCGGGCGCCCGGGACGAGGCGCTCCAGCGTCGCCCGGTCGACCTGCGAGACTGTCACGTTGAGCGCCACCCGGCTGCACACGGCGATCTCCTCGTCCCGCATGAGCCTCGCCTGCTGGGCGACGTAAGCGCGGAGCCAGGGCGCCCGCTCGATGGACGCCCGTCGCGCGAGCAAGACGGACTGGATGTCGTGGTGCGTGCAGACCACGGGGAGGGAGCCCAGCGCACCGAGGTACGGCGACAGGTCCAGGCTGTCCATGTGCACCACGTCGAACGAGCGGGCGCTCAGCACGTGCCCCAGCCGCTCGCGGAAATCGGCAGATTCGTACGTGAACACCGTATATGCCCGCCGGGCGACCAGACTGCGCGCGTGATCCCACACCATGCGGACGCGGTTGTGCTGCTGCGGTATCGGGAACGCCTCCACGCGCGCGAACCTCTCCAGCGCGTCGACTGCACGCGCAACGTCGCCCCGATGCCGGTCCCGCTCGACGCGGTAGAAGCAGAGAGCCGTGACATCGAAGGTGCGGGCGAGGAGTCGCAGCACGTGGTAGGTTCGGATCTTCACCCCGCCGTCGGGCGGGTAGGGGAGCGTCTGTGCCAGGAAGAGCAGGCGCGGCCTGGCGTGCCCCGGCGCTGCCGACCCGTTCGTTCCGTACGACGCCGCCGGCGCCGCGGCTCCGATCCGGGACGCACCGCGCATCACGCGTGCGCCTCCCATGTGAGTGCGCAGCGGTGATCGACCCTGGAGACGACCCAGCGATATTTCCCGGAACGTTCGCGTGGGATCTCGTCGACGAGGACGCGCTCGATGCGCATCTCCGGCCCCAGCCGCATGGAAAGCCCCGCCGCCAGCTCGTACCAGTGCTCGTCGGTGAACCCCGGGCCGGCGACGATCTTCACGACCAGCGTCCGCCCGTCTTCCTGAACGAGCTGTGAGGCCCGGATCTGTGAGAACGGCTTGAACGGGTGGGTCAGGATCGACGGAGAGACGAAGCGTCCATCCGGCGTGACGACAATGTCTTCGGCCTTGGTCGTGACCGGTTCGAGCCGGCGGAGCGTGCGGCCACAGGCGCACGGCTCCTCGATGAGCGCAGAAATGTCGCCGGTCCTGTACCTGAGCATCGGCATGGCCGTGTTGTGCAGGCTCGTCCCGACGAGGTGGCCGGCGCGCCCGGGGGGGAGTGGCTCACCGCCGTCATCCACGATCTCCGTGATCCCGTACTCCTCGGCGATGTGCTTCCCTTCGTGCTCCGCGCATTCGCCGGCGTAGATCACGCGTTCCGCCAGCGCGTAGAAATCGAAGACGCGGCATTCGAACGCGGCTTCGATGGTTTCGAGCTGTGCGCGGTGCAGCGTTTCGGATGAGGTGATGACGCTCTGCATCGGCAGCGTCTCGCCACGCTGGATCAGGTAGCTGGCAAGCACGAAGAGCGTGGACGGATAGCCCTCGAGGAAGCGCAGCCGCCGGCGCCGGATCTCTTTGACAAAGGCGCCGAGCGTCTCGTCGTTCATGTGGAAGCTCGAGAACCAGAGCTGGCGGTGCACGTGGTTGACTCGCCAGAACGGCGGACGCCGGCGTTCGACGGGGACCACCACGCGGCCGAGGAGGAGACCGATCCAGTCGTCGTCCCGCATCCCCGCCCACGCCTTGTGCCGGCGGTCCACCGCGTTGGTCACGATGCACGTCGCGCGGTCGTACCAGACGGAGAGCGGGGCGCCCGTCGTGCCGCTGGTGTTGCCCTTCAGCCAATCCCTCGCGGGACGGGCGGCGGTCATGAGGTCGGCGGCGCGCCCGCGGACGGTGGCCTTCTCGAGGATCGGGAGCTTTGCGAGATCGTCGACGTCGCGAATGTCGGTCGGGTGCACGCCGGCGGCGTCCAGCGCTTCGCGGTAGTAGCGCGAGTGCGCGTACGCGTGCGCGACGATTGCCCGGAGCCGCCCTGACTGGTAGTCGCGGATCCGGTCCGCCGGCCAGCGCTCCTGTTCGAGCAGCGTGTTTGCTGCCTGCCGAAATGGAGCGCCGTACCTGTGTCGGCGGATGCGCCACGCGTGCGCGTTCAGGAAGACGTTCTGCGCCCACGCCGGCGATCGGTGATAGATGCGCTCCAGTCGATTCATGGCTGCATGCGTGAGATTCGGGTACCGTCTGGCTCTGGCGTTCCGGGCGAGCGCGGCGGCTGGAGGGCAAGTTGCAAGCCGGTCGCGAACCACCCGCCAGGGCGGTCGTCAGCGCTGTAACCGTTGCGGCCGCGCCACATCTTACCGGCGCTGACGCCGCGTGGGCGCGCCGGCGCACGTCCGGATGCCGGGCTCCGTCGCTCACGCGCGGGCGGGGTCCTGAACTTGCCCTCGCCCCGCCGCATGCGGATCACTGACACGAAACGGATCGAAGGCGGGTGGCGGCGATGAGCGCCGCCGGTGGACGCTGGCGCACGGCCGGCGCCGCTGCCGTGGCGCAGCCGTGGGACGCGCTGATGATCGCGGCGGCGGCGTACCTGCTGGTGGGCGCGGCGAGGATCCACACGCTGGTCCCGGGAGCGCACCTCATCCGCCCGGGCCTGCTCTTCGCGGCGATCGGGATGCTCGCCTACCTGCAGAGCTCACATCCTGAACGCTCGCTTCAGCGGCTGCGCCACCCGATCGCGCTGTGCATGGGCTTCGTCGTCGCGTGGGCCACGCTCGGAGCGCCGTTCGGGCTCTATCCCGGAAACTCGATCCGCTTTCTCCTGACCAACTTCTACACGACCGTGCTGCTGCTCTTCCTGGTCGCCGCGGCCGTCCGGGATGTGATGGACCTGCGTCGCATGTTGGGCATTTACGCGGCGGGCGCCGTGGTCTTTTCGATATTCGCGGCGCTCCCGGGCGGCTACCGCTCGATCGGCACCGGCGGCTACGACGCAAACGATTCGGCGATGTTCGTGGTCTCGGCGCTCCCGCTGACGGCGTATTACGCCGTCACCGCACGAGGCGGGCTGGCGCGGATCGTCTGGGCGGCCGGGATGGTGGTGTGCACGATCGCGGTGGTCCGCAGCGGATCCCGCGGCGCCTTCCTGGCTTTCGGTGCGGTGGTGATCTACCAGCTCCTCTTCTTCCGCGCGCTGCGGCCCGGGTGGCGCATCGCCGGTGCTGCCGCGCTCGTCGTGTGTCTGCTCTTCGCCGCCGCGCGGGAGCCCGAGTATTGGGAGCGGATGAGCACGCTCCGCAA
>DATMSC010000402.1:0-2710 GCA_035565595.1 Longimicrobiales bacterium
ACATGGGCCGGGCACTCTCACCGGAGGACGTGACCGCGGCGCTCGATCAGGCGTTCCGTTCGCCGGGCGCGTCGGAATCGCCCCTGGCGCTCCCGTTCATCACGTTCGACCAGCCAGCGCGGCGGTGATACCCCCGGCCGTGCACCGATCCTCGCCGGGAAGCATCCGGTAAGCACCCGTGACCCGCGATCCATTCAATGTTCGACTGGGCCCAGGCGGCGAGTTCGACCTGATCCGGAAGATGCTCGCCGCACTCCCGGCCGACCTGGCCGCGGCAGCGGGCGAGGGGTCCCGGTCCGGCGGTCCCTTGCAAATCGCGCTGGGTCCCGGTGACGATTGCGCGCTCCTCGCCGGGGAGGGCTACTTTCTCGCCGCGAGCACCGACTTGTCCGTGGAGGGTGTGCACTTCCGGCGCGACTGGCTGTCCGATGAGGAAGTCGGGTACCGCGCCGCAATGGCGGCACTCAGCGACCTGGCCGCAGTAGCGGCGCGACCGCTCGGTCTGCTCGTATCCCTGGCGGCGCCGGCGGAGTCCGCGGGGTCGATCCTCGAGCATGTGATGACGGGCGTCGGCAGGGCTGCCGGAGACGTCGGCGCGGCCGTGCTCGGCGGCGACGTGTCACGTTCGACGACCGGTCTCTTCGTCGATGTCGTGGTGCTGGGCACGACGTCGACCCCGATCCTGCGCCGCGGTGCGGTGCCCGGCGACGAGATCTGGGTCACGGGCGAGCTGGGTGGTGCGGGCGCCGCCGTACGAGTGTTTGGCGCCGGTGGCCAGCCGGACGCTGATGCCCGCCGGGCGTATGCGTCGCCACACGCGAGGGTGAGGGAGGCGCTCTGGCTGGCGAAACGGGACGTTCCTCGCGCCATGATCGACGTCTCCGACGGCCTTGCCGGTGACCTCGGGCACATGGCGGCGGCTAGCGGCGTCGCCATCGTCTTAGACAGGGAAGCCGTACCGGTACACCCCTCGGCGCTCGCAGCATGCCCGGATACGGCGCACGCGTTCGCTCTCGCGCTCGGCGAGGGTGAGGACTACGAGCTGTGCTTCGCCGCTCCGGCCGGTCGCGTCCAGACCATCGCGGAAGAATTCGAGTCGACCTTTGGCGTGCGGCTCACCCGGGTGGCCACTGTCGAGACTGGTGCAGGCGTGTGGATGCGCGGCGACGCGGGTGAGCGGCTGCCTTTGCCGCTCATCGGATACAGCCACTTCGGTGCAGGTTCATGATCCGTACGATCTGGGTCACCGTTCTCGGCTCGCTGGCGACAGTGGTCTACGGCTTCTGGGGGATCGCCACGACGTACGCGACCCGGGACCCGCACATCTTCGAGCGGCTCGCAAGGCGCTGGGCCAGGTTCATCCTGCGGCGCAGCGGAGTACGGGTCCACGTGGAGGGACTCGAGCACGTCGACATCGGCAAGCCCCAGATCTTCATGGCCAACCACCAGTCGTGGTACGACGTCTTCGCGCTGCTGTCGGAGATCCCGAAACGCTACCGCTTCGTGGGGAAGAAGGAGCTCGAGAAGATCCCCGTTTTCGGGACGTGCTGGAAGCTCGCCGGTCACATCTCCATCGATCGCGGCGACAGGATTGCGGCGATTCGGGCGCTCGACGAGGCCGGAGAGGTAATCCGCCGGGACGCGAGCTCCGTCGTCATCTTTCCCGAAGGGACGCGCTCCCGGGACGGCAACATGCTGCCGTTCAAGAAGGGCGGGTTCATGCTGGCGCTGCGCACAGGCGTCGACGTGGTGCCCGTCGCGATCCTTGGGAGTCGGGCCGTCCTCAGCAAGGGAAAGTGGCGTATCCGCGGCGGCCCCATTATTCTTCGGTTCGGCGAGCCCATAAGGACAGCGGAAATGTCGGTGGATGAGCGGGACAGCCTCATGGCCGAGGTGCGTTCGCGCATAGAGGCGATGATCAGCCGGCCCGCGCCGCTGCTGCGGCGGTGACCATCCGTAACTCACAACCAACCTGGCAATGTCGATCATTGAGAGCATAAGTGCCCGCGAGATCCTGGATTCGCGCGGCAATCCCACCGTAGAGGCGGATGTGGTGTTGGACAGCGGCGCTTTCGGTCGGGCGGCCGTTCCCAGCGGCGCGTCGACGGGCGCCTTCGAGGCCATTGAGCTGCGCGACGGAGACGCGTCACGGTACCTGGGGAAGGGCGTGCAACAGGCCGTCCAGAACGTCGAGACGCTGATCGCTCCCGCGCTCCTGGGGCATGACGCAACCGACCAGGCGGGTCTCGACAGGGCAATGCTCGAGCTGGATGGCACACCGAACAAGTCGAAGCTCGGGGCCAACGCCATTCTGGCCGTCTCCCTCGCCGCGGCCCGGGCCGCGGCTGAAGACGCGGGGTTGCCGCTCTACCGGTATCTCGGCGGACCCTCCGCCAGGCTACTGCCGGTCCCCATGATGAACATCCTGAACGGCGGCGCCCACGCGGCGAACAACGTCGACATCCAGGAGTTCATGGTCATGCCGGTGGGCGCGGCCTCGTTCCAGGAAGCGCTGCGCATGGGCGTGGAGACGTTCCACAGCCTGAAGAAGGTGCTGAGCAGCAAGGGGAAGAACACCGCCGTCGGCGACGAGGGTGGCTTCGCCCCCGACCTCGGATCGAACGAAGAGGCGGTCGAGGTGATCCTCGAGGCGATCACGAAGGCCGGGTACACGCCCGGCGACGACATCGTGCTCGCACTCGACGCCGCG
>DATMSC010000403.1:0-3759 GCA_035565595.1 Longimicrobiales bacterium
CTGGACCGTGACATTCACCTCTTCCGGCGCCACGCCCGGGAGCTCGAGCACACACCGGTACTCCGTTGCCGTCTCCTCGACGTCCATCACCGGGATTCGCGCGCTCGCCATTCCACGGGTCAGATCCGTGAACCAACGCGACCCGGGCCAGCGTGCCATTTCCCAGTACGCATCGAAGATGCTCGGCCACGGGCTCAGCGCCACTCCGTTCTTCGCAGGAACGCGTAGCATCGCAGCACCTCCATTCTTCCGATCCTTGTGGAGTCCCCGGATCGACACCCGCGGCCGTCCGGCCCGTCGCGGCGGCCGCATGGCCGAGGTGTCATCCGCTATCTATGTCCAGGCGTCTCTCGCGCGCTCGACGCCGCCACGCCACCGGCCGGCGGCGCCGTAGGAGCCGGGCACACCCCGTGCCGCCACGTCATGTCGGAAAATGCAGATCCCACAGTCGATTACGGCAGGCGCTCGCCATTGTGACAGACCGGTTTCGCGTCTGCCGGCCGCGCCGGGGCTTCGCGGACCGGCCCGGTCGCCTCCTGGCCGACCTGCCGGCCTGTCGACGCGCACCCCGGCACGGTGGTCGGCACCGGGAAATTGGAAAAATGCGAAGATGTGTTATTGCAGATTGCGTGCGTGGGTCGTACTCTTGAGCGGCGCTGACTGTAGCGCGCGATCCCGGCAAACACGAGAGGCGCGGAGCCGTGTCTGCGAAGAACCTGCTGCGCTGGATCTACCTGGGTCGGTTGACGCTGGCGGGCGGGATCTTTGCCGCAGCCATGCTCGTGTGGTCGGTGGCGCAGCCGACGACGACGCGGTTGGCGACGATCGTGCTGCTGCTGGCGGTTGCCGCGACGCTCGCCGGGTTCTGGCACACGCACCTCATGCGTCGGCTGCCCGGTCGTCGGTTCCTGTACGCCCAGGTGGTGGTCGACGTCGTTCTGGTCACGCTAGTCGTGCACATGACTGGCGGGGCAGAGAGCGACTTCGCGCCGCTGTTCATCCCTGTCATCGCTGCGGCCGCGGTGCTCCTGCCGTTGCCGGGCGGGCTCCTGGTGGGCGGTCTGGCGAGCTCGATGTACATCGCCGACCTGGTCTGGTGGCACTCGGACCCGTTGCCGGGTACGGCATTTCTGCAGATCGGCATCTTCGCGGTCATGGCGCTCGCGACGGGCACGCTGGGTGACAGGCTGCGACGCACGGGGCGCGCGCTGGGTGAGCTGGAATCGGAGCTGCGCCAGCTCCGCCTCGACACCACCGACATTCTGAGCACTCTCGAAACGGGGGTCGTGAGCGTCGACGGCGAAGGGCGGCTGGCGTACATCAACCCGGCGGCCGAAGTGATTCTCGGAGTACGCGGCCGTGAATGGATCGGCCGGCCATTCGTGGACGAGCTGGACACGCGCGCACCGGGGCTCGGTGTCGCGATCCAGAAGACGGCGGAGACCCGGGTTCCGATCCGACGTTATGAAACACAGGCCACACCGGTCGTCGGCACCGCTGCCGAGTCGGCGAATGGGGGCGAGGGGAGCGCCGACGACGGTTCATGGCGGGGGGCCGCAGCGCGTGCGGCGCGCACTGCCGGATGGCCGGAAGGGAGGGTCCTCGGTGTCCGCACCACGATCCTGGAGCGGGATTCCACAACGCCGTGGATCACCGCCGTTTTCCAGGACATCACGGCGAGCAAGCGTGCGGACGCACTGAACCGGCGAGCCGAACGCCTCGAGGCGATCGCGGAGCTGGCCAGCTCGCTCGCGCACGAGATCCGCAACCCGCTGGCGTCGATCCGGAGCGCGGTCGAGCAGCTGACCAACGGCAGGCTCCCGGACAGGGACCGCTCGATCCTGGAACGGCTGGTCGTTACTGAGTCGGACCGTCTCAGCCGCCTTCTCTCCGACTTCCTGGAGTTCAGCCGCGTCGAGGTGCGCGGGCGCCAGCCTGTCGACGTCGCCAACGTCGCGGAGTCCGCCGTGCGCCTTGCGGAGGAGCACCCGGACGGTGGCGGCGAGGTGCACATCGAGCTCGGGCTGGGGGAGCGGCCGGTGGAGGTCGAAGGAGACGGCGATCTCCTGCACCGGGCGATTTTCAACCTCGTCCTCAACGCAGTGCAGCACGCCGGCCCGGGCGGTAAGGTCCGTGTCGAGCTGCGTCGTGCGCGGGGGAGGGAGCTGCCGGCCGGGCTGAAGATGACGGAGCCTGTGCGGCTCTCCGTTTCCGACTCCGGGCCCGGGATTCCTGAAGACGTGCTGAGTCGCGTTTTCGATCCATTCTTCACCACGCGTGCCGGCGGGACCGGCCTTGGCCTGGCTGTCGTGCACCGCGCCGTCCAGGCGCACAACGGCACGATCCTCGTCAACGGCAAGTCCGACACGGGCGGCGCACAGTTCGTCGTCTACCTTCCGGGGCGCCTCGAACGACAGACGACATCATGAATTGCAAAGTTCTCCTGGTCGACGACGAACGGTCGATACTCGAGTCGCTGCAGATCCTGCTCCGCGGTGAAGGCTTCGATGTGACGGTCGCGCAGAGCGGGCAGGAAGCCGTGCGCAAGCTGACCGAGTCGCCGCCCGACGTGGTGGTCACTGACATCCGCATGCCCGGGATCAGCGGCCTGGACCTGCTAAGCGTGGTGCAGGAGCACGATCCGGAGATTCCGGTCATCCTGATGACCGCGCAGGCGTCTCTGCAGTCGGCGGTGCAGGCCGTGAACCGGGGCGCGTTCTACTACCTCCAGAAGCCGTTCAGCAATTCGGACCTGGTTGCCCTCTGCCGGCGTGCGACCGAGACGACAGCGTTGAAGCGGGAGAACCGGGCGCTCAAGCGGGAGATGCGCCGGCGGGACACCGCCGGCGCCAACCGGCCGGTGGGCGCCAACCGGGCGTTCCGCGAGCTGATCCAGCTCGCGCAGACCGTGGCACCAACCGAATCGACGGTACTGATCACCGGCGAGAGCGGCACGGGGAAGGAAGTCCTCGCGCGCTATATCCACGCTCTGTCGGACCGCGAACACGGGCCGTTCGTCTCGATCAACTGCGGCGCGCTCCCGGAGACGCTGCTGGAGAGCGAGCTGTTCGGCCACGTCAAGGGGAGCTTCACCGGCGCTGTGAAGGACAAGCCGGGCCTGCTCGTCGCGGCGCGTGGCGGCACCTTCTTCCTGGACGAGGTCGGCGAAATGTCGCCCGCATTGCAGGTGAAGCTGCTGCGCATGCTGCAGGAGCGCGAGGTCATCCCGGTCGGCGCCACCGACGCCATTTCCGTGGACGTGCGCATCATTGCGGCGACGAACCGCGACCTCGAGCAGGAGATGCGGCGAGGCACCTTCCGCAGCGACCTGTACTACCGGCTGAACGTGATCACGCTGCACATCCCGCCGCTACGCGAGAGGAGCGATGACATCCCCCTGCTGGCGAATCATTTCCTCAAGCGGTTCGCTCGCGGCGGGAACCCGCCGCGCCTCACGGAAGACGCAATGGCGGCGCTTCAGCGCTACGACTGGCCGGGTAACGTACGGGAGCTGGAGAACGCACTGGAGCGAGCTGTTGTCGTGAGCGGTTCGGACGAGATCGGTCCGGATTCGCTCCCCAGGCGGATCGTCGAGCAGCCGGCCACCCCGCTGGTGTCGGAGCGGCCACCGGCGAACCCCACGCTCGACACGATCGAACGCGCGTACATCCTCTGGGTCCTGGAGGCGGAGCGAGGCAACAAGGCGAGGGCGGCCGAAGTGCTCGGCATCGACCCGTCGACGCTGTACCGCAAGCTGGC
>DATMSC010000404.1:0-13315 GCA_035565595.1 Longimicrobiales bacterium
GAGAGTTGGAAGTGGCGCCTCGGAAGCCTGACAGTTAACTTCTCTCACCTGGTGCCCCTGGCGTGTGCGGCGGCCGGGCGGTCGAACGGCGCCAGTGCTGGGGAGGGCCGGCATCGGGCGGTAACGACGGAGTACGCGCGATAGAGATCGCCTGGGCGATCGCCCTTTGGGGCGGGGTCACTGCAACTCTCTTCACGACGGGAATCCTCGTCGTGGCTCTGGGAGCCGGACTGACACGATTCAGCCCGATTCGTTGCCTGGGTTGTATCGTGACTCCTCGCCCGGACAGTCGCTCGAACCTCGTTGTGGGTTTCGTCCTGCACATGATCGCCGGCTCGGCGGTGTTCCCGGCGCTGTACGCGATCATCTTCGAGCTGGCCGGACGAGCGGACGCCCTCTTCGGATTCGGGATCGGCGGCGCTCACGGTGTCGCCGCCGGACTCCTCGTTCCCGTTTACGTCTCCCGCACCCGATGTGCCAGGTCCCGGAGCACGCCCAATCCGGGGATCTTCGCGCGGAAGCTGGGGACGCTCACGCCCATGGGCATCGTTCTGATCCACGCCGTTTACGGCGCGATCCTCGGGTTCGTATACGCGGTGCCGGCGTGAACCGCCGGACGGTCGATCGCCGGAGAAGCGGGGATGGGTAAGTACGAGAGGCACCAGGCGATTCTCCAGCTCGTGCGCGGCGAACGGATTCATAGCCAGGAGCAGCTCCGCGACCTGCTTGCCGAGCGTTCTTTTGCGGTGACCCAGGCCACACTCTCGCGCGACATCCGGGAGCTCGGGCTGGTAAAGGCACCAGGACCCGATGGGCGCACGTATTACACGCTCCCGGCACAACCGGACCAGACGCCACCTCTCCGCCGGCTGCTGTCTACGCTCTTCGTCAACGCGGATGGTACAGGCAACCTCCTCATCCTCAAGACGTTGACCGCAGGTGCGCAGCCGATCGCGCTCGCGCTCGACGCCGAGGGATGGCCGGAGATCCTCGGCACTATCGCCGGCGACGACACGATCCTGGTCGTCCTGCGTGACGCCAGTCAGCTCGAGCCGGTCCTCCAACGGATCCGCGACATGGCCGGGAAATGATCCGTCGCGGAGCTTCGGCAACCTCTCACCTGCACCGGTGCCAGGGTCTCCCGGCCCTTGACGGCGGTCGGAAAGTTGCATAAATATGCACACCATGAAGAATAATCGTGCGAAGGTCGGGATCATAGGAGGCGCAGGATACACCGGGCAGGAGCTCGTGCGGTTGACGTACGGGCATCCGCGCATGGAGCTGGTGTGGGTGACGTCGGAGTCCGGGGCGGGGAAGCGGGTCCCGGGCACTGCTCTGACGTTCGATCCGGTGGCGTCGGTGGACTTCGGGTCGGTGGATCTGGTGTTCAGTTGCCTCCCTCACGGCGCGTCTGGCGAGTGGTCGCTTCGCGCGCGCGCGGCGGGTCCGCGGGTGGTCGATCTATCGAGCGATCTCCGGTCGGGCGAAGGTGGAGCGGTTTACGGGCTTCCGGAGCTGTGGCGGGAAGACGTCCGCGGCGCGGAGCTGGTGGGGAATCCCGGGTGTTATCCGACTGGAGTCCAGCTCGGCCTGGCGCCCGCGCTACGCGCGTCGCTGGTAGATACGGGGCGGCCGATCATTGTCGACGCGGCCTCGGGGGTGACCGGCGCGGGGCTGACGCCGAAGCGTGAGTACATGTTCGGCGAAGTCGCCGAGGATTACCGGGCGTATGGTGTGGGCAACGCGCACCGTCACGTCCCCGAAATGGCCCGCGGTCTGGCGCGCGCAGCGGGCGGCGAAGCGCCGCCGTTCGTATTCACCCCTCATCTGCTCCCGGTGCGCCGCGGCATACTGGAGACGATGTACGTGCCGTTGCGGGAGCGGATCCCGGCCGACGCGCTCGCGTCACTCTACCGGGAGCATTACGCGGACGAGCCGTTCGTGGAGCTGTTCGACGGCGAGCTTCCGTCGCTACGGCATGTCAACGGGCGCAACGTGGTGGCGATCGGATTCGCCGACGTCAATGTCGACCCCCCGGTGGTGCTCGTGGTCGCGGCGCTGGACAACCTGGTCAAGGGTGCGGCCGGGCAGGCCCTCCAGAACGCGAATCTGATGCTGGGCTTCGACGAGAGAGAGGGCATTCCGGCATGACGCGGGTGGTGAAGCTGGGTGGGAGCACGCTGGCGAACGGTGAATGGCTCTCGAGCTTCGCATCGGCCGTTGCGGCATCGCCGAGCGGGCTCGTGGTCGTGCATGGCGGTGGTCCTGATGTAACGGAACTGTCGGAGCGGCTGGGTCTGGAGGTCCGCTGGTCCGGCGGCCGTCGGGTGACCACGCCCGAGTCTCTGGATGTGGTCGTCATGGTGCTGTCCGGACGGACCAACAAGCGCCTGGTGCGGGAGCTCGCGGCGGCGGGCGTGGATGCCTTTGGCCTATCCGGCGAGGATGGCGGGTTGCTCCGGGCGAGAGTCGTCGAGGACGGACGCCTTGGCCGCGTAGGTGAAGTGGTGGAAGTGCGAGTGGAACTGCTGAACCGACTTATCGATTCGGGCCACGTACCCGTGGTTTCACCTATCTCGCTGGGTGAAGATGGCGGCGCGCTCAACGTCAATGCTGACGACGCGGCGAGCGCGGTGGCTGCCGCTGCGGGCGCTTCGGAGTTGCTATTCGTGACGAACGTGCCCGGCGTCCTCCTGGATGACGGCACCCGACTGGAAGTGCTGGGTGCGTCGCGCGCCGCCGAGCTGCTGGAAGACGGCACGGCGCGCGATGGCATGTCGGTCAAGGTACGGGCTGCGCTGCGCGCGATTGAGATCGGCGTGCCGCGTGTCCGGATCGGGCCGGTGGAAATGCTTTTCGACCCGAACACCGGGACCACGATTCGGGCGGATGCGGAGGTGGTGGCGTGAATCGGGCCGTCGCCATCCCGGATGCGGGCGTGGTGTCCGCGGGACATCCGGCGGAGCCACGAGCCGTGGATCGCCACCCGGATCCGGCGGGTTCTGGCCTCGCTCCGCTTCTCGGCGTGTATCGTCCGGCTGCTCCGGTCTTCGTACGCGGGCGCGGCACGCACGTGATCGACGCGGATGGCCGCGAGTACCTGGACTTCACGAGCGGCATCGGCGTCAACGCCCTCGGTCACGGTCATCCGGTCGTGCTCGACGCTATCCGCGCGGCGGCGGAAACCGGATTGATCCACGTGTCGAATCTCTTCCGGACCCGGCCGGCGGTCGATCTCGCGACGGAGCTGGTGCGGCAGTCGTTTCCGGGGCAGGTGTTTTTCTGTAATTCCGGGGCCGAGGCCAACGAAGCAGCTTTCAAGTTCGCGCGTCGCGCTGCGCGCGAGCGTGGTGGCGAAGCCAAACACGAGATCGTTGCGCTTCGCGGTTCCTTTCACGGTCGTCTCTTTGGCTCACTGGCGGCGACGGATCGGCCGGCGTTCCAGGAGCCGTTCCAGCCGCTCATGCCCGGGGTCCGCTTCGTCACGCCGGAGAATCGCGATGAGGCTCGTGAAGCGGTTTCCCATGAGCGGACGGCAGCGATCATCGTTGAGCCGATCCAGGGAGAGGGCGGGGTCCGCCCGCTGTCCCCTGAATATCTGGCATTCCTCCGCTCGCTTGCCGACGAAACGGGTGCCGCGCTGATTTTCGATGAAGTACAGTGCGGCCTCGGCCGTACGGGGGAGCTATTCGCTTTCCAGGGTGCGGGAGTGGTGCCAGACATCCTGACTCTCGCGAAGCCGCTCGCGGGAGGACTGCCAATGGGCGCCGTCGTTGTCGCACCGTGGATCGCGGCCGCCATAAAACCCGGCGACCACGCGACCACGTTTGGTGGCGGGCCGCTCGTGGCTTCTGTCGCCCTCGCCGTAGTCCGCCACATCGCGGATCCGGATTTCCTCGCTGCGGTGCGGGAGAAGGGTGCGCTGTTCGAGCGCTCGCTGGGCGCTCTCGACGGTGCTGGTCCGGTCCGGCAGGTCCGGGGACGCGGGCTCATGTGGGGTATCGAGCTGGCCGGCGAGGCGGCGCCGGTCGTGGGGCGCGCGCTCGAGCGCGGGCTCCTGGTCACGGCAGCCGGGCCGAACGTAGTGCGGCTGCTGCCGCCGCTCTCTGTCGAAGTCGACGAAATCGAGGCGGGCATCGCGAAGCTGCGCGAAGCCCTTGACATCGACCCTCTCTGACGGGGGAGGACTCAATGCCGTTCAGGGTTGTGCTGGCATATTCGGGCGGTCTCGACACGTCCATCATCGTGCCGTGGCTGAAGCACGAGTACGATGCCGAAGTCATCTGCATGGCCGCCGATGTCGGCCAGCGCGAGGAGCTGAGCGGGCTCCCGGAACGGGCGAGCGCCCAGGGCGCTGCTGCCTGCTACGTGGAGGATCTCCGGGAGGCCCTCGTCGAGGAGGCGATTCTGCCGATGGTGCGCTCCGGCGCGGTATACGCGCGGAAGTACCTGCTCGGCACTTCAATCGCCCGTCCGCTGATCGCTCGCCGCCAGGCCGAGCTCGCGCTGAGCCTTGGCGCCGATGCCCTCGCACACGGTTGCACCGGCAAGGGCAATGATCAGGTGCGGTTTGAACTTACGTACGCGTACTTCGCTCCTCGTCTCAAGGTGATCGCGCCGTGGCGCGAGTGGAACATCCATTCGCGCGAGGACGCGCTCGAATACGCGGCAGCGCAGGGGATCGAGGTCGCCGCGAGCAAGGAGAAGATCTTCTCGCGCGATCGCAACCTGTGGCACATTTCGCACGAGGGCGGGCCCCTCGAAGATCCGGACTGGGAGCCGACCGAGGACCTGTTCATGCTCACGCGGTCGCCGGAAGCTGCACCGGACCGGCCGGAATATCTCGAGATCGAGTTCGATTCCGGTTATCCGGTGAAGCTGGATGGCACTGCGCTCTCGCCGCTGGCGCTGATCGAACGCCTGAACGAGGTTGGCGGCGAGCACGGGATCGGCCGCGCCGACATCGTGGAAGACCGGCTCGTGGGGATGAAGTCGCGCGGAGTCTACGAGACGCCGGGTGGAACCATCCTCTACACGGCGCATCGCGAGCTGGAGCAGCTCGTCCTGGATCGTCGCGCGCTCTCGCTCAAGGACCAGCTCGCATCGCGTTATGCGGACCTGGTTTACGAGGGCCGCTGGTGGTCGACGGAGCGGGAGGCGCTGGATGCGCTGGTGGACCGGACGCAGCAGCGCGTGACGGGCACGGTGCGTCTGAAGCTGTACAAGGGGAACGTCATCATTGCGGGGCGTCGCAGCCCATATTCGCTGTACGACCAGGCGCTCGCGTCGTTTGGCGATGAGGCCGACTACGATCACGCGGACGCGGCCGGTTTCATTCGGTTGTTCGCCCTGCCGACGCGGGCTGAAGCGACCCAGCGCCTGGCCGACAAGGTTCCGGCCGATGGTGATCCGCACCTGAACGGCAAGGCTCCACGGCCGGATTCCCCGTCGTCCCCATCGGCGAGCACGGAAACGGCGGCCGCAGGCGCAACCACGTCGTGAGTGGCCACGGAGAATCGGGCGCCGGGCACAGGTTGTGGGGAGGTCGCTTCGCGGGCGGCCCGGCGCCATCGCTGGATGAGCTGAACCGCAGTCTCCCCGTCGACAAGCGGCTCTGGGCGGAGGACGTACAGGGCAGCCGTGCCTGGGTCCTGGCCCTCGAAAAGGCGGGAGTGGTCAAAGGGGACGAGGCCAGGCAGCTCGACGCCGGACTCGCACGTGTCGCCCAACGCCTCGAAGGCGGTGCGGCTGACGATGCGCCGGACGAGGACATCCACACGCTCGTCGAACGGCTCCTGTACGAGGAAGTCGGCGCTCTCGCCGGGAAGCTCCACTCCGGCCGGTCCCGCAATGACCAGGTCGCGACGGACACCCGGCTCTGGGCCATGCGGGTGGGGTCCGCGATACGCGACGACATCGCTGCCCTCCAGGCGGCACTGCTGGAGCAGGCAGAGCGCAAAGTCGACCTCCTGATCCCGGCGTACACCCATATCAGGCGGGCTCAGCCGGTGCGGGTAGCGCACTGGATCCTCGCCCATTTCTGGGCGCTCGAGCGCGACAGGGACCGGATGGCGGACGCGCTCCGCAGGGTGGCGGTGCTGCCACTGGGTTCAGGCGCCAGCAGCGGGTCCGGATTCCCGGTGGACCGGGAGCTGCTGAAGGATCGGTTGGGCTTTCTCGGGATCTCCCGGAATTCGCTGGACGCGATCGGCGACCGCGACTGGGTATGTGAGCTGGTGTTCGTCTCCGCGCTCACCGGGGCGCACCTGTCGCGGCTCGCGGAAGACCTCATCCTCTTCTCATCAGAGGAGTTTGGCTTCGTCCGCCTGCCCGAGGCGTACACGACCGGATCGAGCCTGATGCCCCAGAAGCGCAATCCGGACGGCCTGGAGCTGGCGCGCGGCAAGGCGGCGCTCCTCGCCGGTGATGTCGCGGCGTCGCTGGCGCTGCTGAAGGGCCTGCCGACGGGTTACCAGAAGGACCTGCAGGAAGACAAGACGCTCCTCTTCCGCGCGTTCGACGCGCTGGGGTTGCTGCTACCCGTCACGCGCGAAACCGTGGCAGGGCTCGAATTCGAGGAGGAAGCGCTTGCAGCGGCGGTCGACGATGACATGCTCCTGGCCACGGATCTGGCCGACGAACTGGTGCGGCGAGGCGTGCCGTTCCGGGAGGCGCACGGCGCCGTGGGCACCCTGATCAGACTGGCCGAGGAACGCGGTGTGTCGCCACGCAATCTCCCGCCCGACGTGTGGGCGTCCGTCCACCCGGCATTCGGTCCGCCGGCCGGACCGCCGCGCGTGGCCCCTGAAGCTTCGGTAGAAGCCAGGGCTGTAGCTGGGGGTACCGCCAGGGCATCCGTGCTCGCCCAGATCGAGGCAGCGCGCCTGGCGCTGGAAAGCTGAGCTGCGACCACGTCAGACGGGACCCCACCGGCGTGCAGACGCATCGCACGCCGGTGGGTCTCATTGCATCCGTAACGCGGCGATTCTGTCTCGTCATCGCATGGCGACAGATGGCGTCGACAGGCGCCGTGGCGTGGGCGCGTGGCACCCGCGCAGCCCCGACGATCGCGTCGAGCAGGCGTGCTGCCGGACACGGTCTACGCGGGTGACGCGCCCGCGCGCCCCCAACATCCGGGGGCGCCCAGACCCTGCCCGAGGTACCGTAAACGTCTTTCTGCACAGGCCGGAACGCCTCGCCACGATTGCCTTGCGGGGAATGGAAATTGCACCCGCTGGGGGTGCGGACTCCCGTGACCCGCACCGATGAGCGAGCGAGGCGCCCCGTGAAACCAACGTTCCATGCCAAGAATCTCAGCGATCCCCTGCGTCGCCGAATCGAGCTGGCCATAGCGGTCGCCCAGGAGCGCCTGCTCGCAACGCACGTGGAGCACGCGCTCCGCCTGCTCGACCTGGTCGGAGACTACGTCCCATTCGACCACGCGCTACCGATCTACACCCGACTATTGAGGCTTTCGGAAGACGAGGCCCGCGTGATCACTACGCGCGCGCTGGCGATCCTGGGCGAACGTGCGGCCGGCGGAGATCCGTGGCCCGAGCTGGAAGCGGATTCGGGCGAAATGGAGTCGGACGACGGCCGGGGACCGCTGTCGTTCATCCACCAGGTCAGGCAGCGCGTGCGCGGGCGAGTCAATGAAGAGCTCCGCCGCTGGATAGAGGTATCCGCTGCGGCCACCGAGGTCGCCGTCCTGGTCACCCACGTCGACAATGCCATCAACTTCGTCGACGTACTCGAGAAGGAGATGCCGTTCAGCGAGGCGATCGAGCTGTATCTCGATGCACTGGGCGTGCGGGACAGCATCGCGGAAGTGACGTATTACACTGCCACGGCGAAGCTGAAGGACAGGATCCTGCCCGCCAAGAAGCAACCGGAGGAGAGGCCGGAGCCGCGCGGCCAGGGGCGCGGCTCCGGAGGTGGAGGGGAAGAACGGCGTCTCCGTGTCGTCGAGGGCGAGCGCGCTCGCTCATGAACCCACAGGGCGTGTACCGGCTGCGCGTATGATGGGTGCCAGCCGGTTCACGCCGCCGCAGAGGCAGCGACCGGAGCCGCGAGCCTTCGGCCTGCGACGCGGCAGAACTCCGCTGCCGTGGCCATCATCGTCGAGAACTCGGCGAGATCCAGTGACTGGTCTCCATCCGAGAGCGCTTCGGCCGGCCTCGGGTGCACCTCCACGATGACACCATCCGCGCCGGCCGCGATCGCTGCATAGGTGAGCGGCGCTACCAGGTACCTGCGCCCGCCCGCATGGCTGGGATCTGCGATGACCGGGAGGTGCGTCTCGCGCTTCAGCACCGGAATCGCCGAGAGGTCGAATGTGTTTCGCGTCGCGGTGTCGAAGCCGCGGATGCCGCGCTCGCAGAGGATGACGTTCATGTTGCCGTGGGCCATGACGTATTCGGCGGCGAGGAGCAGGTCCTGGATGGTGGCGGAGAGGCCGCGTTTGAGGAGGACGGGGCGGTGTACGCGTCCGACCTCAGCCAGAAGGGAGAAGTTCTGCATGTTCCGCGCGCCGATCTGGAGCACATCGGCGTGCTGAGCCACCAGCTCGACCTGACGTGTGTCCATCACTTCGGTGACAACGGGTAAGCCGAATTCCTGCCTCGCCTCGGCGAGCATTTCGAGAGCAGCCGCGCCCAGTCCCTGGAAAGAGTATGGCGACGTTCTCGGCTTGAACGCCCCTCCACGCAGCATGGTGGCTCCGGCTGCCTTCACGGCGTCGGCCGTTTCGCGCAGCATGTCGCGTCCCTCGACCGAACATGGACCCGCGATCACCGTGAAATCGGGCCCGCCCACGCCGGTGTCGCCCACTCTCACCACCGTCGGCGCGGCTGTGAATTCGCGGGCCGCCAGCTTGTATTTCTTGGTCACGGGCAACACCTCCTCGACGCCGTCCATGGTCAGGAGCGGCACTTCCGCGAGCCGCTCCTCATCGCCTATGCAACCGATGATCGTGCGCTGGTCACCGCGCGACAGATGTGTTCGCAGCCCGAGCGCTTCGACGCGCTCACGGATGGCGTCCAGCGCGGGGTCCGCGATATCGGGTTTGACTACAATGATCATGGCCTGCACTCCCGTTCCGACGACACGGTCACAAAAAAACGCGGCCCCCGTTCACGAGGGCCGCGGTCCTGAGCTCATGCGTATGGGATTTCGACTACACGCAGAGGCAGGGCCTCGACCCGCCGGGTCGGAAGCCAAAGCCAAAGTAGCCGAAATACCACACGTGAGCCGTAATCATGGTGCGAAAGCTGAATGGGCCGCCGACAGTTGTCAAGTGCCCCCGTTCGCGTGCGAAGCCGCCCCTGGTTCCCTGGTTGGGCCGCATGGCGGTTGCCTATACGCCGCTGAACGTGAAAGTTGTCGGCAGCCATGGCGGGATCGCGGCCGGCGAGGATCAAATGATCCGGCAGTCGGAGGAGGTCACTGCGCTGGCGTGCGGCCTGCCGGGTTTCGTGATCTGTGTGCCTTCGATGAGCGCCGGGCCCGTGCGGCGGCGCGTGCCGCCTGTCGGTGCCCACGGCCAATGTATTACTGCACGGGGATCACCAGGGCGGCGTCACCGCCAGAGATCAACCAGTTCACAGTGGGCGCGGGGCGAGCGCCGCGCAGGTGGTCGTACGTCAACATCCGGTGCCAATGGGCGTCATCGGGCTGCGCGGCACCCGTGCCGAGAGCGGGCCGCCGGACGTTCTCTTTCGACAGTACGGGCTCACGGCCGAACGGTTCATCGAAGCGGCGCACGCGCGGATTCGCCGCAACGTATGGTCCCCGACCCAAGGGAAATAGAGATCTTGACAGCACAGGACGAACTGAAGCGACGCGCAGCCGAACGCGCGGTGGAATTCGTGCGCGACGGGATGGTCGTGGGACTGGGCACGGGCTCGACAGCTCGCCACGTCGTGGAGGTGCTTGCGGAGCGGGTTCGAAGCGGCGCGCTGCGCGATGTCGTGGGCGTGCCCACGTCGCGCGCCACTGAGCGTCACGCCAGGGAGGTTGGCATCCCGCTCGCCACCCTCGATGACGAACCGCGCCTCGACCTCGCCATCGATGGGGCGGACGAGGTCGACCCGAACCTGGATCTGATCAAGGGGCTCGGCGGCGCGCTCCTGTGGGAGAAGATCGTGGCCACCGCATCGGATCAGTTGGTGATCGTAGTGGACTCGGGCAAACTGGTGGACCGCCTCGGGCGGCGATCGCCGGTCCCCGTCGAGGTCGTGCCATTCGGCTGGACGACGCATGTCGAATACGTGGAGTTGCTCGGCGCGCGGCCGACGCTCCGGCGCTCCGCCGACGGGGAGCCGTTCCGCACCGATTCCGGAAACTACATCCTGGACTGCGCGTTCGACGACGGCCTGACGGACGCGGCCAGGATCGAACGCGAGTTCCAGCAGCGCGTCGGGATCATCGAATCCGGATTGTTCCTCGGCATGGCTGATTTCGTGGTCGTGGGCGATCACGACGGTGTCCGCGTCCTCCGGGCGGAGGCGCAATGAGCGACCTGCGCCTGGCTCCGTCCATCCTTTCGGCAGATTTCGCGCGCCTGGGCGATTGTGTCCGCGAAGCTGCCGACGCCGGTGCCGACTGGATCCATGTGGACGTGATGGACGGGCATTTCGTGCCGAACATCACGATCGGCCCGCCGGTCGTGGCGGCGGTACGACGGGTCACCGACCTGCCGCTCGACGTCCACCTGATGATCGAGAACCCGGACCGGTATCTCGAGAGCTTTCGCGACGCGGGTGCCGATCTCCTCACCGTCCAGGTCGAGGCGGCCGTGCATCTGCACAGGACGGTAGAGCGGATTCGCGATCTCGGGATGCGCCCCGGAGTCGCGGTCAATCCGGGCACGCCGCTGAGCGCCCTCGAGGAGATCCTTCCGTACGTCGACCTCGTGCTGATCATGAGCGTCAATCCGGGCGCAGGCGGACAGCGGTACATTCCGTCGAGCACCGAGAAGATCGCGCGACTGCGCCGCATCCTCGACGATCGCGGGCTCTGGGGCGTGGAGCTCGAGGTGGACGGTGGAGTGTCGCCGGAAACCGCGCCGGAGATCGTTGCCGCGGGTGCATCGGTTCTGGTCGCCGGGTCGTCCGTGTATTCCTCACGCGGGAGCGTGGCGGAAAACATCGCCGCGCTACGCGCAGCCATGCGTATTGGCGAAGATGCGCGGGACCGCGGAGGTTGAGCATCGACCGGAATTCGGGTACATTCAGGACGTGAACCGCCGGGGTGGCGAAACTGGCATACGCAGCGGACTTAAAATCCGTGGGCCGCAAGGCCGTGTGGGTTCGAGCCCCACTCCCGGCATCGCGGTAATCCCCGAAATCGCCGTTGATTCACTGCTCGCCGACGCCTTTTCATCAGCGGGTCGCTGGCCATCTCACGTCGCGACTGGCCGCGGTCCGTGCTTGCCGCCCCGTCTCCGGCTTCCGTAGCTTCCGGGAATGATTGTGACCCGTACGGTTTCCGCGGCAGGGATGAGCTCGATCGCGCCCGAAAGGTTCGGCACGGTGGCGGTGAAACATCGTGCGCGCCAGCCGGAACGCCAGAGTGCCTGCCCGATGCGCGGCGTGGGTCGGAACGGCTGAAATGCTGCGGATCACTTTTCTGGGTACCGCGGCGAGCCGCCCGACGGTTGGCCGGAACGTCAGCGCCGTGCTGGTCAACCGGGCCGGTCACCTGATGCTCTTCGACTGCGGCGAGGGCACGCAGCGGCAGATGATGCGCTACGGCACCGGCTTCGGTGTCCGGGAGATCTTCTTCTCTCATCTGCACGCGGACCATTTTCTCGGCGTGATCGGCCTGCTCCGGACGATGGCACTCCAGGGGCGTGAGGACCCGATTTCACTCCTGGCGCCGGTCGGTGGGCGCGCCACGCTGGAGCAGGCGGTCAACCTCGGCGTGGAGCGGATCCCTTTTCCCATCGAAATCGTGGAGCTGGAGCCCGAAACTCGCCTGGTTCGAAGTGACTACGACGTGCTCGCGTATCCGACGAAGCACGGCGGCGGCTCACTCGGATTCGCGATCGTGGAGCACCAGCGGCTTGGCCGCTTCGATCCGGTGAAGGCGAAGGCGCTCGGCGTTCCGGAAGGGCATCTGTTCGGCAGACTTCACCGCGGTGAGCCTGTCGAGATCGATGGCCGGACGATCTCGCCTGAGGAGGTCGTGGGTCCGCCGCGGCCCGGGCGGACTGTCGTCTATACCGGCGACACCCGCCCGTGCAGACGCACCGTGGAAGTGGCCGCGGGCGCCGACCTGCTGATCCACGACGCGACGTTTTCCGACGACGAACGGGATCGCGCGCGCGCCACGTACCATTCCACGGCCCGTGAAGCCGGTCGTGTGGCCCGGGATGCGGGGGTCGTGCAGCTCGTGCTCACGCACATCTCGGCGAGATACGCAGAGGACCCGCGCGCCCTCGAGCGCGAGGCGAGGAGGCTGTTTCCGGCAACGATCGTGGCGTACGATGGGCTCGAGATCGAGGTCCCGTTCCGCGACACGGTGCAGTGAAGTCCATGGAACGTATCCGGTACTCGTCAGTCGGGATCATAGGCCTCGGGCTCATGGGCGGGTCGCTGGCCCGCGCGCTGAGACGCCTCTCCTCGCCACCACGGATCGTCGCCCACGATACGGACGCACGCACGCTCGCACGGGCTCGAGACGATGGGGTCATCGATGCGGCTGCCGGCGCCGCCGAGATTTTCAGTGTCTGCGACCTCGTCGTACTCGCCACGCCAGTGCGCTCGGCGGTAGAACTGCTTCGCTCGCACGCGGGGGACCTGGGAACCGGCGCGACAGTGACCGACCTCGGGAGCGTGAAGCGGCCGATCGTCGAAGCGGCTCGTGCTCTGGGTCTGGCGGACAGCTTCGTGGGCGGCCACCCCGTGGCAGGGGACCATCGCGGCGGGTTCGAAGTCGCCCGGGCGTCGCTCTACGACGGTGCGTGCGTATGGCTGACGCCGCTCGATGGCGGGGGCGAGAAGGCCGACGAGGTGGGCACGCTATGGCGAGCGGTCGGTGCGCGGCCGGCGCTGATCGACGCGGAGGCGCACGACAACCTCATGGCCTGGGTGAGTCACCTGCCGCAGATCACCGCGAGCGCCCTTGGCCGCGTGCTCGGCGGTGCCGGCATCGAGCGCTCGATGCTCGGACCCGGCGGACGCGATACGACCCGGCTCGCTGCCAGCCCGACGGCCCTGTGGACGGAAATCCTGCTCGACAACGCCGACCTGCTGGAGCGGCCGATGGCCGAGCTCATCGACACGCTCGGCGCGCTGGCAACCGCGCTCCGGGA
>DATMSC010000405.1:0-1641 GCA_035565595.1 Longimicrobiales bacterium
CGATTCCCGGATTCACCAGCGGCCGGACACGGGCATCGCGTGCGGCCCAGTCGGCCAGGATCGCCGGGGTGTCGTCGTCCGAGCCGTCGTCCACCGCGATCACCTCGAAGTCCGCATACGTCTGCACCTCGAGCGACGCGATGGCGTCCGGCAAGACCCGCGCGGCGTTACGACACGGGAAGAGCACCGAGATCAGAGGAGGCATGATACGGGGTCGGCCGGGTTCAACGTTCGAAACGGCATAGGGCTAGGGCCAAGACGAGGGCCAATGGATCGCGGCCTGGCAGGGTACCGGCGTGGCTCGACGACCATCGGACGGCATCGTTCCCGGCAATGCGACCGCGGCGTATCGTCCCGCGGAACACACGAAGCCAGACTCGAGCCGGTATCGCAGCCATACCCGACGGCGGCAGCACGTCCGGAATCAGCCCCAGCCTCAGCCTTAGCCCTATGCCGAACCCGGTGCGGCAGCCGAGCCGCCCTCGAGATACTCCCGGAGGTACCGCCCGGTGTAACTGTCGGGAGCGGCAACAATGTCCTCGGGGCGGCCGGCAGCGACGACCTGGCCACCCGCGTCGCCGGCCTCCGGGCCCATGTCGATGATCCAGTCGGCGGCGGCGACCACGTCGAGGTTGTGCTCGACGACGACGACGGTGTTCCCTGCCTCCACGAGCTGCTCCAGCACGCCAATGAGCTTCCGGACCTCTCCACCAGCGAGCCCCGTCGTCGGTTCATCCATGATGTAGAGACGCCGGCCAGGACCCCGTCCGGCCTGCGACAGCTCTCGCGCGATCTTCAGTCGCTGCGCCTCGCCGCCCGAGAGGGTTGGCGCCGGCTGGCCCAGCCGCAGGTAGCCGAGGCCCACGCGCTGGAGCTGCCAGAGGGCCTGCCCGAGCCGGTCCTCGCGGATGAAGAATTTGATCGCCTGATCGACTGTCAGGTCGAGGACGTCACGGATGTTCAGCCCACGGATCCGCACTTCCAGCGTGTCGCGATTGTAGCGCGCGCCGCCGCAGACGTCGCACGGGACGAATACGTCGGCCATGAAGACCATCTCGATCTGGACAACGCCCGCACCCTGACACTCCTCGCACCGGCCGCCGCGCACGTTGAAGGAGAAGTGGCCGGCGGAATATCCGCGCTCCCGCGCCAGCGGCTGGCCGGCGAAGAGCTGGCGCACGTGGTCGAACGCCTTCACGTACGTGACCGGATTGGAGCGCGGCGTCCGCCCTATGGGCGACTGGTCGATGAGCGCCACGCCCTTGAGGTGCTGTACGCCATCCAGTCGCCGGCACCCGCCGATCACCTCGCCCAGGTGCTGCTTCGCCGTGGACTCACCGTGCAGCGCGCGCTCCAGGTTGCGGTAGAGGACGTCGTGCACCAGCGTGCTCTTCCCCGACCCGCTCACGCCGGTGACCACGGTGAGCGTGCCCAGCGGGATACTGACGTCCACATCGCGGAGGTTGTGCAGCGTCGCGCCCTCTACACGGAGCCAGGGGCCGACGGGTTCCTGCCGGCGAGGCCTCTTCCGCCCGGTTCCCTCGCGCTCACGTCCGGAGAGATACCTGCCGGTTGCCGTGTCGGCGGTCCGCAGCGCTGGGACGTCGCCCTGGAACACGACGCGGCCGCCATTGTCGCCGC
>DATMSC010000406.1:0-7201 GCA_035565595.1 Longimicrobiales bacterium
GCACATGCGGGCGTGGCCATCCTTCCGGCGCTTCTCGCCGTCGGGACTGCCCGCTCGGCGGACCTGGAGGCGGTGCTCGCCGCGCTTGTCGCGGGAGTGGAGTTCGGTGCCGAGGTGGGAAGACTCGTCGGCCAGCGGCATTACGCAGAGGGATGGCATACGACCGGCGCGGTGGGGGCAATCGCGGCGGCCGCGGCGGTCGCACACCTCCTGCGCCTCGATGACGACGGCTGGGGAGCCGCGACAGCGCTCGCGTCGACCATGTCCGGGGGGCTGCGTGCGATGTTCGGCTCGATGGCGAAGCCATTGCACGCCGGTCGTGCGGCCAGCGCCGGTGTTCTCGCCGCACAGCTCGCCGCCGACGGCTTCACAGCTGCCCGCACGGGCCTGACCGGGCCGCTGGGCTTCGTGACCATGTTCGCGTCGGCCCATGCCCTACCGCCGTCCGCCACGACCACTGCTATCGCACAGAACGTGTTCAAGCTCATGGCGGCCTGCACAGGGACGCACGCCTCGGCGCACAACGCTCGTGAAGCGCTTGCGCGACTGGGTGCCGGGCCTGATGCCGTCTCCCACGTGGAGGTCTTCGTGAGCGCCGAGAACCAGTCGGTGTGCGGCATCGTCGATCCCCGCTCAGGAACCGAGGCGAAGTTCAGTATCCGCACGACGACGGCGCTGGCGTTCCTCGGCTGGGACCTCGCGGACGAATCGACCTATGACCGAAGCGTGAGGGCGGCGGAGGTGAGGGACTACGCGGAACGCATCCACGTCCGGTATACGCCGGAGCTCGAGGGCCGTCCCTTCTTCGCGCGAACGCGGGTGCTCACGGCGAGTGGGGACGAGCTCGTGGTCGAATCCGATGCGAGCCGTCCGAATCCCGACGCGGACGAGCGCGAGGCGGGGCTGCGCCACAAGTTCCACACGCTGGTCGATCCGCTGATCGGATCCGTCGTCGCGGATCGGCTGGACGAGGCGATCTTGACGGGGCGCAACGTCCCTGTTCATGACCTTGTCGCCATGACACGTCCAGAAACGCGCGATAGGACATAGCATCGCTCGCGCAGTTCCTATAGTGTCGACACTATGAGTTGGGGTCGCGGGACGATGCGAAGTGAGAAACGCATCATCACGCGGAAACTCGGGGAAGCGGAGTTGGTCGATAAGGCGGCCTAACTCCTATCTGTACACACAACGCAGGAAGGCTCAATGATGAGAACGCCCAAAATGCTGGCCGCAGGCGCCACGATCCTGGCGATGCTGGCGCTGGCCGGCTGTTCCGGCTCCGCTCAGGCAGGCGGAGCCGAAGAGACTGACGAACCGATCGTCATCGGCGGGGCCATCGGCCTCACTGGTCTCCTCCAGCCCTTCGACGGTCCCACCTGGAACGGCGTGAAGCTCTTCGTCGACCGTCAGAACGAGAAGGGCGGGATCGACGGCCGACTCCTCGAGATCGTCGAGGCCGACACGACCTCCGACCCACAGGGCAGTCGTACGGCGACGCTGGAGGTGCTCGAGAAGGGCGCCGACATCACCTTCCAGAACTGCAACTACGACTTCGGTGCCGCCGGCGGTCAGGCGGCGGTGTCTCAGGGTGTGATCGCGTGGTCGCTCTGCGCCGGCAGCCCGCTGTGGGGTGTGCAGGGTGTCGGCCAGATGGCGTACACCCGCGGACCGCTGACGTACGCCGAGGGCAATGTCGATGCGCGCTTCGCCTCCGAGAACTTCGGGCCCAACGCCTATGTCGTCTGCGACACCTGGCTGGACTACAACATCCAGGTCTGCGAGGGCTTCAAGGACGCGGCCGAGGAATACGGGATCAACATCATCGCGACCTCCGACATCAACACGATGCAGGACGAGAACGTGGCTCCGCTGATCACCGACATCCGGAACACCGCGAACCTCGACTTCGTGCTTCTGGCTGGCGGCCCGCCCTCCTCGGCCGCTGTTGTCCGACAGATCCGGGGCGCCGGCGTTGACGTACCGCTGCTCCTTCCGAGCGCGAACTACGGCCGCTTCTGGTCGGAGAGCCTTCCCGGCATCAACGACGTCTACGTCAGCGCATCCGCTCACACATGGGGGAACGCGGAGGGAGAGGAGTTCGGCGGTGACCCGCGCGACGAAGTGAACGAGCTCGTGCAGCAGTACATCGAGACCTTCGGCTCCAACCCCGACAGCACCAACTTCCTCGAGGGCTACGTCGGCATGGAGATCCTCGCTCAGGCCATCGAGGCGACCGGCGGCACCGACGGTGCGGCGCTCTCCGCCTGGATCGACGAGCAGGGCACGTTCGAGACGGCGTTGGGCACTGTGACGTTCTCGCCCGAGCTGCATTCGGACCCATACCGGGAGTTCGTGTTCATCCAGTACGTCGACGCGTGGCCGACGTTCGTCTCGCTTCTCGCTCCGGCGGGCGAGGTCGACCTCCACCTCGAGGGCTGATTCCCGATGACGAAGCCGTCTTCCTCCACCGGGTATGTCCTTGAGACGCGCGGCGTCAGCGTCGCCTATGCCGGCGTCGCCGCGTTGTCCGATGTCGACCTGGTCCTCGCCCCCGCCGAGATCCTCGGCCTCATCGGGGCGAATGGTGCCGGGAAGACAACCTTCGTCAATGTGATCAGCGGCTTCACCCGGGTGACGTCCGGATCCGTCCTGTTGGACGGGGAGGACGTCACCCGGGCCACCCCGGACAAGCGCGTGCGCAAGGGAATCACGCGCACGTTCCAAGCGGGACGGCTGTTCACCAAGATGACCGTCCGCGAGAACATCGAGGTGGCGGCCCTGGGGGCCGGGTTGCGGTCCGGTGCGGCGCGCGCGAAGGCGCAGGAGCTGATCGCGCTGAGCGGCCTCGCCTCCGTCGCCGACATCCGTGCCGACGTGCTGCCCTACGGATTCGAGCGCAAAGCCGCACTGGCCCGCTCTCTTGCGACGTCGCCCAAGGTGCTGGCCGTCGACGAGCCGGCGGCGGGCCTCAACGAGTCCGAGAGCCAGGAACTCGTCGCCTTCCTGGCGGAGATGCGGGACGCGACTGGCGTCGCCGTCATCATCATCGAGCACGATGTGGGCCTCGTGATGCGCCTCTGCGACCGCGTCCACGTGCTGGCAGAGGGCCGCACCATCTGCGTCGGTGCGCCGGCCGAGGTTCAACAGAGTCCGGAAGTCATCCAGGCCTATCTGGGTACCAGGAGTGTGACTGTCGATGCTTGAGGTGGAAGACCTGACCGTGTCCTATGGCCCGGTCAATGCGGTCCGCGGCGTGAGCTTCACGTTGCAGCCCGGTGAGATCCTCGCCCTGGTCGGACCCAACGGAGCCGGCAAGTCGACGACGCTCATGACCATCGCCGGGGAGAAGCGTGCCGCCGTCCGCCGTGGAAAGGTCCGAGTCGGCGGCCGGGTGCGACTGGACGGGAAGGACATCCTCGATCAGCGCCCCGACCAGATCGTGCGGAGCGGCCTCGCACTGGTGCCCGAACAGCGGCGGATCTTCGGAAGCCTGACCGTCGCCGACAACCTCCTCGTCGCGAGCGCGGTGCGCCGCGACAAGACGGCCGCGCGGCAGGAGACGGACGCCGTGTTCGCGCAATTCCCGGTGCTGGCTCGGGCACGCGACCGGCGCGCGGGACTGCTCTCCGGGGGTCAGCAGCAGCAGCTCGCGATAGCCCGTTCCCTGCTCACGGGCGCGAGAGTCCTCCTGCTCGACGAACCCTCTCTCGGGCTTGCGCCCATCGTGGTGGAAGAGCTGATGGAACTGATCGCGTCGCTCACAGACAACGAGCGAGCTGTGCTCCTCGTCGAGCAGAGCGCGCTGCAGGCACTCGACATCTCATCGCGCGCCCTCCTCCTGCGCAATGGCGAGATCTCGGAAATCGACAACACCCGTGACGGGCAGCAGATGCTCGCCGCCTATTTCGGCATCGACGTCGTCGTTGGCGACGCACCCGCGGATCGGAGCTGATATGGGAGTCCAATACATCATCGACGCCTTGACGGTCGGCGGTCTCTACGCGCTGCTCGCCGTCGGCCTCGCGATGACGTTCGGCGTCGCCCGCCTCATAAACCTGGCCCAGGGCGAGCTCATCATGGTGTCGGCGTACACCATCTACTTGTTCGCTCCGGAGCTGTGGTACCTCGCGATCCCCGCTGCGGTCTGTGTTTCTGTGCTGTTCGCCTTGCTGATGTCGTGGATGCCGTTCAGCTTCCTCCGCGGTGCCGACGAGACGACCTTGCTGGTCGCGTCGTTCGGGGTGTCGCTCGCGCTCCAGGGCGTTGCTGTCGCCATCTTCGGGTCGCGCCCCAAAGGCACCGGATTCGGCAGTGACGTCAGCTCGAGCGTCGAGATACTCGGCCTGTCAGTCTCGCTCCTCGCCCTGATCACTTTCGGGGTCGTCTTGCTCATGCTGCTGCTGCTGACCTTCTTCCTCCGCAACACGGCGGCCGGCGTGTGGATCCGGGCTTCCGCGGAGGACTACGTCATGGCCCAGATGCTGGGGGTCCGCGCGCAGCGGGTGGTCACCATGTCGTTCGTCATCAGCGGCGTCATCGCCGCGCTGACCGGCATCCTGCTTACCGCGCTCAGCGGATCCGTGATGCCCGAGATGGGCGTGCAGCCGCTCCTGCTCGGTCTTGTCGCGGTGGTGCTCGGCGGGCTTCGGAGCCTCCCCGGCGCAGCGGCCGGCGGTTTCCTCCTCGGCGGCCTGACCGTGGCCCTGACCGTTCTGCTTCCGCCTGGCATCGCCGTCTACCGGGACGCGATCCTCTTCACGATCGTCATCCTGGTGCTCCTCGTGAGGCCAGGGGGGATCTTCGTCCGGTCGAGTGCATTGGAGCGAGTGTGATGTCGATCAACATCTCTGCGCGCCTACGGGCTGTTCTTGTCGCGGCCTGGACGCCAGGCGTCCTCCTTGTCGGGGTGGCACTCGCGGCGCTGCTGCTCTCACTGGTTCCGAAGCTCGCCGGCGACGTCGTGCAGGGGTTGATCATGGTCACGCTCGTGGTCGCCATCTACATCTTCGTGGGGAACTCCGGCGTGATCTCCTTCGGGCACGCGGCGTTCATCGCGGTGGGAGCGTACCTCGGCGGAATCCTCGCCATCCCACCGATGCAGCGCGCATTCCTCGTGCCGGGCCTGCCCGACTGGTTGAAGTCGTTCGCCCCCGGGCTGTGGCCGACAGTCATGATTGCCGCGATCGTCGCCGCGGTCGTCGGATACATCGTGGCCCTGCCGCTGGCCAGGCTCGGCGGCATGGCGGCAGCGGTGGCGACGCTCGCGCTGCTGATGATCTCGCAGGTCGTGCTCGTTCACTGGGATGTGCTGTCCAAGGGCGGCGGCACGATCTCGGGCATTCCCGTCGACGTGACGGTGCCGATCGCGCTGGTCGGGGCGGCCGCCGTGATCGTCGCGGCGTGGCTCTTCCAGCGCTCGCCGACCGGCGTGCGCCTCCGTGCCAGCCGGGACGACCAGGTGGCGGCCCGCTCCGTGGGTGTGAAGGTCAGCCGCGAGCGGCGACGGGCGTTCGCGCTCAGCGCGGCGGCCAGCGCCGTCGGCGGGGCCCTCTACGTGCACACGGTGGGAGTCCTGACACCTTCGGACTACTACCTTTCTCTCGGCTTCATCATCCTGGCCTCCCTCGTGATCGGCGGGATGGGGAGCCTCACCGGCGCCGTTGTGGGAGGCGCCCTGCTCGCCGTGCTCGATGTCGGGATGCGACGCATTCAGGTGAGCGGCGGGATCGGGCCGTGGGAGTTCGCCGTTCCCAACGGAATCGCGACGGTCATCATCGCGGCCGTACTCGTCTTCGTCCTGATCCGGCGCCCCGCCGGCATCATGCGCGGGCGCGAGATCAGCGCCCCTGGGTGGCTGTCGACACCCACGAGCATCCGGCCTGACGGCCTCGGGGCAGAGGCCCCGTCCATCCAAGAAGCACCCGTAGAGACAAAGGAGAGTCTGAGCAATGTATGAGGATCTGACTGTCGATGAGTTCGCCGACGTCATCGCCGAGGCCGCGGAGAAGTACCGGAACTGGGGCCGGTGGGGTGAGGACGACCGTGTCGGCACGCTGAACTTCATCGACGATGCGAAGAAGCTGGAGGCGGGCCGCCTGGTAAAGCGTGGTGCGTCGTTCTCTCTGTCCCTCGAACTCGGGCCGAACGGACCGCAGACCGGTTTCATGGGACGTACCAACCCCGTGCACACCTTCACACAGACTGCGGACGACCACATCCACGGCCGGCAGGGGTTCCCGCACGGCGTCGGCGGCTCGGACGACGTGGTGTTCATGGCCCTTCAGTGCGCGACCCACTGGGATGGACTCGGGCACATCTACGACCGTGGCCTGGCCTACAACGGTCGCGTCGCGAACGAGGTGGTGACGCCTGCGGGTGACCTGGTCACGGGCATCGAGCACGCCACCCCGCTCGCCATCTCACGTGGTGTCCTGCTCGACATCGGACGCGCGGTCGGCGGAGGCGAGCTGGAGGACGGCTTCGCGATCACCGAGGAGCACATCCTCGCCACCATCGAGGCGCAGGGCGAGACTTCCCGCGTCGGCCGGGGAGACATCGTCGTGGTGCGCACCGGTCAGCTGGAACGCGCGCGGGCTAACGGCTGGAAGGGATACACCGGGGGAGACGCGCCCGGCTTCTCGTTCTCCACCGCCGACTGGCTGCACCGGAGCGAGATCGCAGCCATCGCGATCGACACGTGGGGCTTCGAAGTGCGTCCTTACGAGGTGCGCGACGCGTTCTCGCCGCTTCACCAGGTCGTCGTCACGAACATGGGGATGATCATCGGCGAGATGTGGGACCCCTCGGAGCTCGCCGAGGACTGCGCCGAGACCGGGGTGTACGACTTCCTCCTCGTTGCCTCACCCCTTCCGTTCACCGGCGCCGTCGGCGCGCCCGTCAGCCCGATCGCGATCAAGTAGCGCGCTGCGTCATCGGTCGGCAGTGAGACAGGAGTCTGCAATGGCAAATGATCTAGAGGGCAAGGTCGTCCTCGTCACAGGGGCTGCCCGCGGCATCGGTGCGGCCATCGTGCAGGAGCTGGCGTGGCGGGGGGCCGACGTGCTGGCCACCGACCGGGTCGCGGAGGCACCGGAGACGCTGAGCCGCGTCGCGGGTGCGCCGGGATCGGCCGTGTTCGAGACACTCGACGTGTCGAAGGACGACGACTGGCAGCGGGTCATCGACGTCGCGAGGGGAC
>DATMSC010000407.1:0-6090 GCA_035565595.1 Longimicrobiales bacterium
GGCGGCCGCCGTCGTGGAGCGGCTGGCCCGCGGCGCGCGCGAGCAGCACTCGTCGCTCATCGTCGCCGAGCCCCGCGTGCACCCGGTTGGGCGAGCCGGCGAGGACGGCTGGCGCTACATACGCGTGCGCTTCAGAATCTGGCCCGGGCAGCAGTCGGTGATCGAAAACGCGGTGCGCCAGCGCGCCATAGCCGCGATGCGCGAGCTGGATCCGGCGTACGCCGACTGGATGGTCACTGTCACCTACCGCATCGCCGAGCCGCCGCCCTCGCCTCACCAGCCTTCCGAGTGAGCGTTCCGGATCTCGTCGTGTAATTCTGGACAGACCCGTTCGCGTCAACCCGGGTGAAGCGTCTTGACCAGTTTGTTGTAGACGCCCATGACGAGGAGCGGCGCGGCCCACATGCCGATGAACCGGCTGGCCCGGACGTGGTTCGTGGCCTCGAAGGCCACGGCCGCCGCCATCGCGCTGAGCGCGGCGAAGAGGAACGCGCCGGACGGGATCTTTGCCGTCTGCTGCTCGATGAGCCGGGTGATACGGCTCTCGGCGTGACTCTCCCGCATCACGAGCGCCGGGCGGTATCGGATCTCCGACGCCTGCGCCGCAGGGTTGATATCCAGGTTGGACATCGCGCACCTCCGCCGTTGAAGGGGGCAAGCTCCGTACCCGGCATGCCGGTCGCGCAACGCAGCCAGGAACTCTTCAAACCCGAGCGGGGTCGTCCTTGCACCGCCTGGCACCAGCGGACCCTGGCGGAGGAGGTCGATGCGTCTCCGGTGGTCACGTTCAGGAAACGGGCGGCGCGAGCGGTGGATCGGGATGGGATCGCCAGTGCCCGCCTCTGCCGGCGTGGGCCCGCTGGTCCAGCGGGACTACTGGGCGGTTTTCCCGGATTGTCCGCTTCGGCCTTCCGAGCTGGTGGAGCTGGCCAGCCGCGAGTTTCCCCTTTTTGCACCGAAGGACAAGATCACCTTTCACCGCACCGGCAGCGATGGCGAACCCCTCGCCGTCGGCGAGCGTCTCGTGTGCGCGATACGGCACGCAGGGCGGTGCCACGTGGAAGTCGTTCATGTCGACGGCTGCAGCTTCACGCTGGCCACGCTGCCGGGCCACCCGGAGGCCGGTCGCATAACATTCGGCGCTTACCGGAACGGCCGCGGCGACGTCGTCTTCCACATCCGGAGCCGCGCACGCTCGAGCACGGCCGTGCGGCGCTTCGGCTTCGTGATCGGCGGTGAACCGGTCCAGACGCTGACCTGGACCGACTTCATAGACCGGCTCGCGGCGGTGGTCGGGTGCGGCGTCCTCGGCGCCATCGAGGAGACGACGCGCGTCGTCTCCGACGAGCCGGAAGACCGTGGGCCGCCGGCCGCGCCGACTTTCCTCGCCCGCGGCGACTGATGGCCGAGTGGCGCTTCGGCCGCGGCTGGACTCCTGACGAGCTGGAAGAACGGGTCCGCAGGCTGGAGTCCGCCGAACGGAACTTCGATCTCGACCCGAACGAGATGTCTGTCGAGGCGGGGTGGAACCACTACGTCTCCACAGCGAGGCTCGCCCGGGAACCACCCGGCGATCCGCTCCCGGACGGGTCGTTCGAACGGGCAAAAGTCGGTATCGACAACTATGAGTTTTCCGATCCGCGCATCGTGACCGCCCACTTCGATCCGGAGCAGCCGCTCCTCGGCCGGCGGATGCTCCTCGAGATCCGCGTCCTCGGCCTGCGTTTCCTGTGCGGTGCGGTGGTCGGAGAGGTCCGGGCGGAGACTGGAGAAAGCGGGGCGTCGTACGGGTTCCGGTACGACACGCTGGAGGGCCACATTGAACGCGGCGCCGAGTGGTTCATCCTGACGAAGGACCGCGGCACCGGAGAGATACGTTACCGTATCGAGGCATACTGGCGGCCCGGCGAGTTTCCCAACTGGTGGAGCCGACTCGGGTTCCATCTGGTGGCGCACGGCCGCCAGCGCGAGTGGCACCACCGCGCGCAGAGGCGGCTGCACCTGCTGGCCCGATACGGCGATCTCACGTCGCCGGCGCCCACGTCCGGACACCTGGTGCACGAGGGGCCTGAAGTGATATTCCAGGCACGACGCGGCGTTGACACCCGGCGCGGCCGCGGCCACCTTTCGACAGGGTCCTCCGGGGCCCGATCGTGAACCCGACGGAGAAAGATCCATGCGCAACACCCTGGCAGTGATCTCGAGGAACTCGGCGACTCATCACTCCAGGAGTACATGCGCATGGCCCATCGGCACGACATCATCATTTCGGTTGAGCGGCTCGCCTTCGAGCTGCCTGACGGCCGCCGTCTCCTAAGCGACACCACTTTCGGCTTCGGCCACGAACGCACGGGTCTCGTCGGCGCGAACGGCGCCGGGAAGACCACGTTCGCGCGTATCCTCACGGGCGAGCTGCGCCCGTCGAGTGGCGTCGTGGTCCGCCACGGCCGGATCGGCTACCTGCCGCAGCACCGGATCGAAGCCGCACTCGTCGAGCGGACCGGTGCCGCTCGTCGACCGGGCCAACCCGCCCCGCCGCGGGACGGCTCACCGCCCACTGTGGCACACCTCCTCGGCATCGCCGAACCGCTGGCCGCCATGGAACGCGTGCTGGCGGGGATCGCGGATCCCGCGGACCTCGACCGCATTGCCGACCGCTGGGACATCGGTGAACGGGCGGCCGCCGCGCTGGCGCGGGTCGGGCTGCCGGGCCTGCCGCTCGACCGACCGGCAGGGTCGCTGAGCGGTGGCGAGGCGACGCGGGCGGCGCTGGCCGCGCTGATCCTGGACGAGACCGACTTCCTGATCCTCGACGAGCCGACCAACGACCTGGATGCCCCGAGCCGCGCGGCGCTATACGACTTCGTCGAGTCGTGGACGTCCGGCATGCTCGTCATCACGCACGACCGCGCGCTCCTTGGCCGCGTCGACCGGATCCTCGAGCTGTCCGCGCTCGGCGCGCGCATGTACGGCGGCGCGTACCCGCTCTACCGGTCGCAGAAGGAGGCGGAGGATGCGGCAGCCGGCGAGGACCTGGCCCACGCCCGCCGGGAGCTGCGCCGGGCACGGCGCGCGGCGCAGGCGGCGAGGGAACGGCAGGAGCGCCGGAGCGCGCACGCCAGGAAAGCGGCTGCCGCGTCGAACATGCCGAAGATCCTGCTGGGCGTGCGGAAGCGGGCCGGGCAGGCGACTGCGGGCCGGCTGCGGGAGATCGGCGAAAAAAGGATCGCGGTCGCGAGCGATCGACTCGCCGACGCGAAGGCGAGGGTCGAGGAACGCGAACGGATCGACCTCGCGCTCCCCTCGACCGGTCTGCACGCCACCCGCCGCGTGGTCGAGGCGAACGAGCTGCGCTTCGCCTGGGGTGATGCCACCCCCGTCATCGATGCGCTGTCGTTCCGGATCACGGGGCCGGCCCGCGTCGCGGTCGTCGGGCCGAACGGGAGCGGGAAGACGACGCTGCTCCGGCTGATCACCGGCGAGCTCGTGCCCACCGGCGGCCGGCTCGATCTCGGGATCCCGCGTCCCGAGGTGGCTTACCTCGATCAGCACGCGCGGCGGCTGGACCCGGAGCTCTCGGTACTCGAGAACTTCAGGCGGGCCAACCCGTCGCTCGAGCCGACCGCGGCCCGCTACACGCTGGCCCGCTACCTCTTCCGCGCGGACGCCGCGCTTGCGCCGGTCCGGACGCTGAGTGGGGGTGAGCGCATGCGGGCGGCGCTGGCGTGCACGCTGAACGCGCTGCGCCCGCCGAAGCTCGTGCTCCTGGACGAGCCGACCAACCACCTGGACCTGGAGAGCCTGGAAGCCGTTGAGGGCATCCTGTCCGGATACGACGGCGCCCTCGTCGTCGTCTCCCACGACCCCATGTTCCTGGACGCGATCGGGATCGACGAGAGGATCGAGCTGGGGTGAAGTTGAGGCGGGGCTGCCGGAGCCCGGAGCGTGAGCCGACGGACTCGGCTCACGCTCCGGACACGGTTCGACCTGTCGGGCGCAGTCGCCCGCAATCGCAGGGATGCGGCGGAGCTATTACTCCGGAAGCCTGACCCACTGCGCGCCGGCGCGCGCGGAGTCGACGGCCGCCTCGATGAAGGCGACGCCCCGGACGCCGTCGTCGATTCCGGGGAAGGTTACCGCCGGGTCGACGCTCTCACCGCTGCGCGCGGCCACGATCGCCGCGGCGATCTCCGAGTAGATCGTCGCGAAGCCCTCGAGGTAGCCTTCGGGGTGGCCGGACGGGATGCGGGTGACGCGGGCCGCCTCCGGTCCGGCGCCGGCGCCGCCTCGCGTGATGAGCTGCTTCGGCTTGCCGAACGGCGTATACCAGAGGTGGTTCGGCTGCTCCTGCGACCACTCGAGCCCACCCTTCTCGCCATAGATCCGGAGCCGCAGCGCGTTTTCGTTCCCCGGCGCGACCTGGCTCGCCCACAACATGCCGCGCGCGCCGTTGTCGTAGCGGAGGAGGACCTGGACGTTGTCGTCGACGCGGCGGCCGGGGACGAATGTCGTCAGCTCCGCGCAGATCTCGGTCGCCTTGAGCCCGGACACGAACTCGGCGAGGTTGTACGCGTGGGTGCCGATGTCGCCGACGCAGCCGCCGGCACCGGACCTGGCCGGGTCCGTCCGCCACCCCGCCTGCTTCTGGCCGGACTGCTCGATCGGTTCCGTAAGCCAGTCCTGCGGATACTCGACCTGGACCACGCGGATCGCGCCGAGCTCACCGTTCTGGACCATCGCCCGGGCGTGCCGGACCATCGGGTAGCCCGTGTAGTTGTACGTGACGGCGAAGACGAGACCTGAGGCGTTCGCCGCGTCGCGCAGCCGCCGTGCATCGGCGAGCGTCGTCGTGAGCGGCTTGTCGCAGATCACGTGGATCCCGGCCTGCAGGAACGCTTCCGCTGCCGGCGCGTGCACATGGTTCGGCGTCACGATCGCGACAGCCTCGATCCCATCGGGCCTCGCCGATTCCCCCGCCGCCATTGACGCGTAGTCGTCGTAGATGCGGTCTTCGTCCAGCCCGAGCGCCTGACCGGAGCGCCGGCTCTTCTCCGGCGTCGAGCTGAGCGCACCCGCCACGAAGACGTAGCGGTCGTCCATCCGCGCGGCCAACCGGTGCACCGCACCGATGAACGCTCCCTCGCCACCGCCAACCATGCCCAGCCGGATGCGGCCTCCCTCACGGCTGTCGGATCGTCCCTGAACCACGGTTATCCTCCTTCATCGGGTGTTGAGAGTCATCGGGGACGGCATAGGTGCTTAGGGCTAGGGCTGGGGCTAGGGCTAGGGCTAATGCCGGGCCGGGCGGCGTTCCCGGTGAATAGTCACGGGTCCCGCAACGGGCCGACTTCGGAATGTTCGGGCGCTTCGCTAGCGAATCAGATACCCTGCACCCTGGCGGTGGACGCGGCCAGGCGACGGTGGTGGCACCTGAACCGCGCGCGCGGCATCACCGCGAACGACTAGCCCTAGCCCCAGCCCTAGCCTTAGCCCTATGCCGTGGTCAGGCTCCCCCTGCGGCAACCGGCCTTTCGATCCCCAGCATCCGCCGGACCTGCGCGAGGTCGACATCACCGCCGGCGAAATCGTCGAACGCCTTTTCCGTGACGCGGATGATGTGGCTGGCGATGAAGGGCGCGCCCTCGGCGGCGCCGGCCTCCGGGTGCTTGAGGCAGCACTCCCATTCGAGGACGGCCCACGAGTCGTAGTCGTACTGGGCGAGCTTGGAGAAGATGCCGCTGAAATCGACCTGGCCGTCGCCGAGAGAGCGGAATCGGCCCGCACGGTTGACCCACGACTGGAAGCCCGAGTAGACGCCCTGGCGGCCGTCCGGGTTGAACTCCGCGTCCTTGACGTGGAAGGCCTTGATCCGCTCGTGGTAGATGTCGATGAAGGCGAGGTAGTCGAGCGCCATCAGCACGAAGTGCGACGGGTCGTAGTTGATATTGCAGCGCGGGTGTCCGCCGAGCGCGTCGAGGAAGAGCTCGAAGGACGCGCCATCGAAGATGTCCTCGCCGGGATGGATCTCGAAGGCGACGTCGACGCCGACCTCGTCGAAGGCGTCCAGGATCGGCCGCCAGCGCCGGGCCA
>DATMSC010000408.1:0-14125 GCA_035565595.1 Longimicrobiales bacterium
AAGCGGGGACCCCGATGAGGGCGCGATGCTGGACAGTGTCGCGGAGCCATCCGGAGCCGCATGCGCGGGAATGACGGATACCTACCCCCTCGGGCTCGGAAAGGGCTGCCCCATCGCGTTGTGCATTACCACGCATGCCACTAGCTTCCAACCGTTCCCCGGAGAACGAACCGCGTCAAGAACCTGCCAGCGTAAATCGACCAGGGAGTTCCGCTTGCGTATCAGGGCACGTCGCTTTCGCGCGCTCATCACAGGGCTGGTGCCGGTAGCTTTCGTCCTGTCGTGTGATTCCTCGACCGAACCGCCTGGCAACAACGGTGGCGGTGGCCAGGGCAACAACACCGTCGCGACGGTCGAGATCACTCCGCAGGGCAGCACGAACATCTCGCTCGGGGGCACGCTCCAGCTCCAGGCGACGCCACGCAACGCGCAGAACCAGCCGGTCGGCGGGCAGACCATCACGTGGTCCAGCCAGAACAACCAGGTCGCACAGGTCAACGGCATCGGGCTGGTCACGGGGATGGGTGTGGGGACCACCCAGATCGTGGCCGCGGCGGGGGGCAAGACGGGGCAGATCACCGTCACGGTGGTGGACAACAGCCCGCCCGGCACCCCCGGCAACCTGGTCGTGACGCCGGTCTCGGACACGCGCATCGACCTCTCCTGGTCCGCGGCGACGGGGACCGTCACGAGCTACGTGATCGAGCGGGAGGTCGTGGTCGGCGCCGCGGTCGTGGGCGTCGAACCGCCGGCGGCCGCCTTCTCCCAGGTCGCGACCGTGCCGGGGAACACCACGAGCTACAGCGACACCGGGCTCGATCCCAGCGTCACCTACCGCTACCGCGTGGGCGCGTGCAACGCCAACGGCTGCTCCGGCTTCTCCGGCCCGTCGCAGACGAAGACCTTCCAGACGCTCGTCATCGAGACGACGTCGCTCCCGGACGGCGCAGTGTCGCAGCCGTATTCGGCGCAGCTCGCGGTGAGCGGCGGCAGCGGCTTGCCCGCGTGGAGCATCGTGGAGGGCAGCCTGCCGGCCGGGCTCACGCTGAACGCCAGTACCGGCGCGATCACGGGGACGCCGACGACCGCCGGGAACTTCCAGTTCACGGTACGGGCAACGGGCGGCGGTCAGACCGTCGAGCGGCAGCTCACCATCGAGATAGCCCCGCCCCCCAACGTCGTGATCGAGACGGCGTCGCTCCCTGACGGGACCGTCGGCGTCCCGTACGACCAGACACTCCAGGCCTCCGGCGGCGACGGCGTGAATTACGCCTGGTCCATCGTGAGCGGAGCGCTCCCGACCGGGCTCTCGCTGAACGGGGCGACGGGCAGGATCTCGGGGATACCCGCGGCCTCAGGCGCCTTCGCCTTCACCGTGGAGGTCGAGAGCGGCGGCGACTCCAACGCACGTCAGCTCACGATCACGGTGAACCACCCGCCGGTGACGATCCAGACCGGTTCGCTCCCCAACGGGACCCAGGGCACCCCTTACAGCCAGACGCTCCAGGCCTCCGGCGGCGACGGCGTGAGCTACGCGTGGGACATCACGGACGGTGCGCTCCCGACCGGGCTCACGCTCAACGGGACGACCGGCCAGATCTCCGGCACCCCGACCGCAGTGGGGACGTTCCCCTTCACCGTGCGCGTCCAGAGCGGCGGCCAGAGCGCGACGAAGGCGTTTTCAATCCAGATCGCTGCGGCGACGCCGGTCGTGCTCGAGAACTGGTATCTCCCCGCCGGCTACGTCGGCGCCGCGTATTCGCACCCGATCGTCGTCTCCGGCGGCACCGGGACGTACGAGTTCGCTGTCACCAGCGGCGCGCTCCCCGACGGCCTCTCGATCAACGCCAACGGCGTGATCCAGGGCGTCCCGACCGGGTCGCCGGCCACCTACTTCTTCCAGGTGACGGTCCAGAGCGGCGCCTCGTCCGCGTCCCGCGTCTACGCGCTATCCATCTCCAACAACCCGAAGAGCGGGTTCAACATCTCCATCATGAACGGCAACGGCACCATGCCGCCGGCAGCGCTGGTCACCGCGCTCAACGAGGCGATCGCCGTGTGGGAGGGCGCGATTACGTCGAATTTCGGGTCGTTTGTGATGTTGAATCCGCCTGTTACGGCGGCGTTTTGTTTTCCGTCTGGTCAATTCCAGGCTGGATTCAGACCCGGCGAGGTCATTGAGGATCTCGCGATCATGCTGTTTGTCAGAGAACTCGACGGAATCGGCACCACGCTTGCCGCCGCTGGTGGGTGCGGCTATGAGGTCAGCGGCAGGATTACGTCCGGAACCTTCCACATGGACGTAGCCGACGTGTTGTCCAACCCCGACCTGACACCGGACCGGTTCCGAGCTTTGGCTATCCACGAGATCGGCCACGTGCTGGGATTCAGCGAGCACACGTGGCATCCTAGAGGCCTCATCCAGGGCAACGGCGTGAACGAGAATGGCCTGGCTCCCTGTGGCTCAAACCCTCGCTATGTCGGAGCAGGCGGCGTGGCTGGTTATCATGCGGTCGGCGGCTCGGAGGACGACATCCCGGTGGAGAATCAGGGCCAGACGGGCACCTGTGATTCGCACTGGCGCGAGACGGTGTTCGATACCGAGATCATGACAAGCTTCATCGAGTCGGCGGGTGTCGCCATGCCGCTCAGCATAATGACGCTCCGGGCGCTGGAGGACGTCGGCTACACCACGAATCACGCAGCCGCAGAACCGTACACAGTCCCCGCGGCGGCGATTGTCGATGCCGCTCGCGAAGAGACCGGGGACAGCGGCCTTTGGGTGGGTAGCGATGTTCTGCACGGCCCAGTCTTGGTCGTCGGTGCAGATGGCACCGTGCTCGAGGTCATCCCGCCGACGTGGGAGCGCCAGCGGTGAGCCTCGACAAGCGGTTGACCAATGCGCGCCCAGGCGCCGCGCGCCTGTCTCGCCTCGCCGTCGTTCTCATTGGCGGGATCCTCGCGGGCGCGTGCGCGACGGCGGGCGGGCCGGCGTCGAACGTGAGCCCGGCCACGATCGCGGGATGCTACTGGTTCGACCCCGAGGTGGGCGACGCGGGTCTGGCGATGCCGTGGGTGGTGGAGCTCACGGCCGAGCCGCTGACCGGGTGGCCCGGGCTCGAAGATGCGTTCCTCGCCTACACCTGGAGCTGGCCGGCCCGCCGGAGTGACGTCCCCTTCGGGTATTGGGCGTGGGCTGCGGGCGACTCGATCCGGGCGGGGTATCCGGGCGGCAATGCGGGGTACGACGTCCGGCTCGCGCCGGTGGCGGGCGGGCTGGAGGGTTGGGGTCGCGCCGTGGGCGACGCCATCGAGCCCGGCGAGGTCCTGCCTCGCCCGGCGCACCCGGTGGTCGCGCGGCGAGTGTCCTGCCCCGCCGGCTGAGGGGTTCACGACTCCCCGCAGCTGGAATCCGGAACCGGTTCAATGCACCCCATCGTCGAGCTGCGCAACGTACGCGCGTATCGCGGGGAGACGTGTGTCTTCCGTGATCTCACGCTCGAGCTGCATCGCGGCGAGAGCACGGTAATCCTCGGGCCGAACGGTGCGGGGAAGTCCACGCTGCTGCAACTCCTCACCCGTCAGATCTACCCGGTACGCCGTGAAGGGAGCGTCGTCCGCCTCTTCGGGCAGGACCGCTGGAACGTCACGTCGCTGCGTTCCCGTCTCGGGATCGTCTCCTTCGACCTGCACACCGAATACGCGGCCCGGCTCACGGCGCTGCAGGTCGTACTCTCGGGATTCGACGGCTCGGTAGGGATCCCGCTGCACCGGCGGGCGAGGAGCGGCGAGGTGGATCGTGCGACGGGGGTCATGGAGCGGCTCGGCGTCGCGCACCTCCGCGACCGCCCGTTCCCGACGCTCTCGACCGGTGAGCAGCGCCGCTTCCTGCTTGCCCGCGCGCTGGTCCACCAGCCGGAGGCGCTGATCCTCGACGAGCCCACCAGCGGGCTCGATCTGAAGGCCACTTTCGAGTTCCTGGAGACGCTTCGGGGCCTGATCCGGGAGGGGACGACGGTCTTCCTCGTCACGCACCACATCCACGAGATCCCGCCGGAAATCCGTCGCGCGGTGCTGATCAAGGCCGGGCGGGTCTGCGCGGACGGCGCGAAGGACGAGGTCCTGACGGGCCCATCGCTCAGCGAACTATTCGACACCCCGCTGGAGGTCGTGCGCGTGCGCGGCTATTACCAGGTCGTGCCGCGCGGCGAGGAGGACTGAGCCGCGGGCGAGGGAGGCTAATCCTCGCCCAGTTTCCGCAGCAGCTTCCTGGGCGCGACGAGGCGGTAGGCGTCGCGCACCAGCTCACGAACCTCGCGCCAGTCCACCTCCACGTCGCCCCAGACGCACACCCAGCCGTGCTGGCCGATGTACGGCGCGCGGATGTACGGCCCCCGGGCGATGAGCATCTGCTGCGACACCGGGTCCGACTTGATGAAGAGCGAGCCCTGCCCCTCCCTCCCGGCGCCCACCAGGACGAAGGACTTCTTCCCGACCTTGAAGACGATGTGACCGAAGCCGTCGACGGATTCGCCGACTTCCGGGAGCGCACGCACTGCATCGCGGATGTGTGCCGCGATCTCTTCCATCCGCTGGCGCGTGCGGTCGCTCCAGAGGCCGTTCGGTCCCGTTCCCGTAATATCTGCAGTCACTCTTCCCACACCGCGCTCAGGTTAGGCCCCGGATCGGGTTCGACGCCGCCGAACTCGAAGGCGCCGATGTCGCACGTGCCGCTGCGGCCGTACCCCCGCTGATCGTTGACAGGGCAGCGGGCCGCGTCCGCCGCGTCGATGGCGTCGCTCCCGGCCAGGAGCGCGTGCGTAGGAGTCGGACCGCCGAAGTCGTCCAGCTCCGGCGACACGTTGGCGTTCGCCTGGTTGAGGTCGCCACCGGCGGTGAGGACCCCGGCGCAGCTCGCGTCGTCGCTCAGGTTGTGGCCTTCCGAGATCATCGTCCCGCCGGCGCCGGCGCAGTTCGCGGGACCGTTCCACTGCTGGTTTCGGGCGAGGAGCGTGTTGACGAGCCTGACCGTGCCGGCGGAGGTGAAGAACCCGCCGCCGAACCCTTCAGTCGCCAGGTTGTCGACGATCGTCGTATTGAGGAGCGACGCCGCGGTGCCGTCGCCGGTGACGTAGACGGCAGCGCCGTTTTCGTCGGCCTTGTTGCCGGAGAACGTCGAGTTCTCGATCATCGCGACGGTGGACAGATCGGCGGCGACTCCTGCGCCGTGCACGGCCTGGTTGGTAGCCACGGTCGATGAACGGAGTGTCATCGAGCTGCTGGTCGTGACGTAGATGCCGCCACCGAGCCCTGACGCGCTGTTCCGTTCTACGGTCGACCGGGTGAGCTCGGCCGAGCTGCCTGACCGGACAGTGATCCCGCCGCCACTGGCGTTGCCACCCGTCGCGGTGTTGTAATGGATGTGCACGGTGCCCAGGTCGGCGGAGGAACCACCTTCGATGGCGAAACCGGCGCCGCCACCGGATCCCGACAGGTTGGAGAGGATCTCGCCACCGTCCATCTCCACCGTGCTCCCGCCCTGCACCAGGATTCCGCCGCCGGGACCTGCCGCCTCGTTCTCGACGATGTCGGTGTCCAGGAGCGTGACCTTCGAACCGCCGGCCACCCAGATGCCGGCACCGCCGTTCGCTGCAAGAGTTGCGGTGTTCTCCACGACCAGTGAGTTGACGAGCGTCGCGAGACCGGCTCCGGTCACGCGGATCCCGCCGCCGCCCGGGGCCGTGTTGCCGCCGATGCCGGCGGCAAAGAGCTCGAGGCCATCCGGGCCCGCGTTCAGCGTGCCATCGACGAAGATCCCGCCTCCCAGCCCGCCCGCCTGGTTGTTCACGATCGTCACGTCGGACCCCTGCACCGCGCTGAACCGGTGGGACAGGCCGCCGCCGTTCGTGGCGGCGCTGTTATCATCCACGAAGACGTCGACGAGCGTGCCGGTGCTGAAATCGAATGCGGCGCCGCCGCCGTACGCCCCGGCGTGGTTCAGGGCGATCAGGACGCTGGTGAGCGCCGCATCGGCAAAGGAGACGAAGAGCCCGCCGCCCGCATTCCCCGCCTCGTTGCTGGAAATGTTGGAGTTGCTGGCTTCCAGAGTCGAAAAGCCATCGGGCTGGCCGGTGCCCTGTACGGCGATGCCACCACCTCGCCCTGCAGCGGTGTTGCCGCTCACCTCGACATCCTCCAGCGTGAGGCTGGACCCGGTAGTCACCCAGATCCCGCCGCCGTTCTGGCCCACGCTCGTAGCCCGGTTATCGGTGATGTCCGCAGTCCTGATGGAGGCGATGCCGCCGGCGGCAACGGCGATTCCGCCGGCGCCGGGCGCTTCGTTTTCGGAGACCAGGGAGAACCTCATGCTCAGGCCGCTCTCCTCCGCCTCGCCTCCCTCCTGACCGAAGTGCTGGTCGACGTAGATGCCGCCACCGGCCTGGCCGGCAGTGTTCCCGGTGACCCTGGCCCAATCGGCTTCCACGGCGCTGGCGGTCATGAAGATGCCGCCGCCGGTCGAACCCGCGATGTTGTCCTCGATGAACACCTCTGCGAGCGTGGCGATCTGCTGGTTGAGCGACACGCCACCCCCATCCGTCGCCGCCTCGTTGTCGCTGATCACGACTTCGACCAGCTCGGCGTGCCCGTTGCGGAGCGACAACCCGCCGCCTCGCCCCGCGCTCGATCCGCTCCCCACTGCCTGGTTCCCGGTGATCGTCGAGTTGGAGATCTGGATGGAGGCGCTGATCATGGCGACGCCGCCGCCGGAGGGTGCCGTGTTCCCCGCGATCCAGACGTCGTCCAGAACCACGTCGGCGCCGCCGGTCACCAGCAAGCCGCCGCCCTCACCGCCGGGCGCATGGTTCCCCTCGATGCGCAGATGCGTCAGCGTCGCGCGCGTGTCCTCGCCGGTGATGATGATCCCGCCACCGCCGACGTTGCCGTCAGAGCTCCCGCCTGTCACCGTCAGCCCGGAGATCACGACATTCGCGCCATTGGCGATGGCGAACACTCGCCGCCACGCGCCCGGACCGGAGCTGGCGTCGATGGTGAGCTGGTTCGGTCCCGGTCCGATGATCTCGACGTTCGAGAGAATGTCGGGGAGCGTGGCGGTCAGGGTGATCGTCTGACCGGCGAGGGATTCGGCGAACCTGATCTTTGGGGCGCCCGGCACCTCGGCCGCGCCGCTCCCGCCCCCGCTACCGACGACCGCGCCCGCGCTCATCGCGGCGGTCAGTGCTTCACGCAGCGAGCAGTGCGTCTCGTCACAGGTGCCATCGTCCGCATCGTTCGTGGCATTGACGACGAATTCCGACGTGGGCGGCGTCTGGACCTGGATCGTGGCCGTGGCGGTAACCGACGGCGACGCAACACTCGCTACCGTGAGGGTGCACTCGCCGGGGGTGCCCGGTGCCGTATAGGTGGCAGTAGCGCCGGAAGCATTCAGCGCGCCGCACGTCACCTGCCAGGTGACATCGGTGTTCGCCGCGCCGACGATCGCGGCGGTAAACGTGATGGTGCCGCCAGTCTCCAGCGTTACCTGCGCGGGGTTCACTGAGAGCAGTATCTGGGCGACGGTCACGTTCGCGGTGGCGCTCTTCGACGGGTCCACCACGCTCGTTGCCCGGACAGTATAGCTCCCGGCCTGTACCGGCGCGGTGTACGAGATCGTGGCGCCGCTCCCGGATATCGTCCCACCCGACGCCTCCCAGGTGACCGCAGTATTGGTCGTGCCGGTCACCGTCGCCGTGAACTGCCGCGTCGCACCGGCGTCCAGCGATGCGCCGGTCGGTGAAATGGCGACGGCCACGACCGGATCGTTGGGACCACCGTCGGGATCGGTGGGACCATCCCCGCTGCTGCACGCCGCGAAGATGGCGAGAGAGTATACGGCGACCGGCACGGGCACGGCTCGCCGCCAACGGAGAAGCGGTGGGCGCATCGATCCGTCTCTACTTTCGGCGGAAATGAAGGGGATCGGGGCTGCGCAACGTACGCCTTGCCGTCCGGCAGCGTCAAGAAGCAGCACCCGGCGACGCCTTTTGCGTTTCGGGTAGACGCACCGGAACGGGCGCGGCGTCAGATTTCGAAAGGTGACGTTGACAGTGACATTGCCGTCGCGATTGACGTCGAAATCACTGCCCCGCGGGTAGGCGATTCCATTTGCCAGAGATCATGCCTGCGCCGGGAGGTCTCAGGGAGGATTGCGGCGGCTCCGGGGAGTCGCCGGGTCAGCACGCGGTGGGGTGGTTGCCGCAGTGGCGGCTCCCCGAGGCGAGCGCGTCTACCTCGCCCGGGTCCGGCCTGACCTCGGCCGGGGCCGGTAGACGCGCTCGATCTGGATGCAACCGGCCAGGTCGCGGGGAATGCGGAGGAGCAGGCCGTCGGGACCTTCCAGCGTCGTTGCATCCTCGTCGTGGCCAATGCAGCGGACCGTGATTCCGGGCACGATCCCGGTCGGCATGCCGCAGTGGCATTCCGGAGGCCCGAGAATCGCGAGGATCCCGGCAACCTGTCCCGGGTTCATGTCGAGGATCGTGGTGACCGCGCCGGGCACCTCGTTCAGGATCGTGGTAGCCATGGTGCCGCCTCCTGCTTCCCGTTCTCTCGGCTCCATCTCATCCTACCTGGCCGGCGCCGGCGGCGCGATCCGGGAACCCCCGTGTTCCGTGTCGGGCATTCCCCTACATTATCGACGACGTGGGAGACTGACGTGCCGACGCGCTCACCAGACGACGAGAGGAGAAGCGAAGGGAGTGAACTCCAGGGAAGCCCCGCGCATTCGTATCGATGACGTGGTCTTCAGGTCGCCCGATCTGCTCTCTGCCGAGCTGGACGCGGAAGTCATTCTGCTCGATGCGGAGGCCGGCCGGTACTTCGCGCTGGATGGGGTCGGGCGGGTGATCTGGGAGGCCATCGATCCTTCCGCGCGCGTTGCCGAACTGTGCGCGGCCGTTCTGGCGCGCTTCGAAGTGGATGAGGCGACCTGCGTACGGGACGTCCTCGCCTTCCTCGAGCAGCTCGCCGACCGCAAGCTGATCGGGGTTCGCCCGGGCGGCTGAGCGCTGCCGCCGACTCGTTCTGCTTCCAGTGGCCCGGTGACGAGATGTGATACGGCCCGCGGCAGGAGAGCTGCCGCGGGCCGTTCGCCTGGTGAGACCTGTTCCGTTTACGCCGGTTCCTGGTAGGTCGGGTCGAGGAGCTTGTGCTCGTGCGAGGACAGCCACCGCTGGAAGAGCGGGAAGCGCGTCGCGAAGAACATGAGTGACGCCAGGAAGAGCCCGGCGAACACGAAAGACGTCCCGATCTCGATCCAACCGAAGGGGAGCGACTCGGCGTGCGCATAGTTGGCCGGGTAGACGAGCACGAAGCGCTCGATCCACAGGCCGAACAGGATGATGCTCGCGAATGTGCCGAAGATCGCGGGCGTCCGCTTCGGCTTCACGCCCAGGAGCCCGAAGAACGGGATCACGAAGAGGCACGCGAAGACGAGAAGCGCGGGCGCCAGGAAGGGTGCGCTGAACCGGTCGACGACGAAGCTCTGGTCGTGCGGCAGCATGCCGTACCAGATCACGAGGAACTGCGACCAGAACATGTACGCCCAGAAGATGCAGAACCCGAAGGTCAGCTTCCCGAGGTCGTGCAGGTGGTTCGACTGGATCACGTCGTGCAGCCCGAGGCCATTGCGGTAGATCATGACCGCGAGCGAGGTCACGGCCACGCCACCGAGCACGCCGCCCATGAAGAAGTACGGCCCGATCAGCGTGCTGAACCAGTGATAGTCGAGCGCCATCACGTAGTCCCACGCCAGCATGCTGAACGCGAGGGCGAAGACCAGACCGAGCGCGGGTCCGAGCCGCGCGACCTTTCTCGCGGCAATGCGCTCCTCTTCCGCCTGGCCGCGCCAGCCGCTCGTGAGCCGCTCATAGAGCCCCTGGCGATTCGCCGGTGCCGACTGCCGCAGCTCGCCGAGATCCGGCCGGATGGACCAGTAGGCGTAGCGCAACGACATGGCGAAGAGGATCGCGAGCAGGATCAGGTTGCGGGCGCCGATGAACGGCAGGTTCAGCCAGACTTCCTTGCCGTGCAGATCTTCGCCGACCCACGGGAAGATGTGGTGGCCCACGAAGAGGATTGGCAGGAAGAGGACGAACGCCACCGGGAGGAACGCGACGAAGGAGAGCGCGATCCGCCGTACGGGCCGGGACCACACCCCGCGAGCCATGGACACCATTACGGCGATCATGACCGCGCCCTGCGCGATGCTCGTCCAGAACAGCCAGTTGTACGTGTACGCCCGCCAGGCGCGCGGCGCGTCTACGAGCAGCGCCGAAATCAGGGAGACGACGCCGAAGCCCAGCAGTACGAGGATGATCTTGGAAACCTTGCGCGGCGCCGCGTCCAGCACCCGGAGCGGCGGCGCGCTTATCGATACGTCGTGCGCCATGACTCAGTTACCTCCAGGCGCCGCCGCGCCGGCCGACTGCGCGGCTGTAAGCGTCCCCGCCTGCTGCTGCAGTTGACGGATGTAGTTCACGATCCACCAGCGCTCATCGGGGGGGACCCGCTCATAGGAGGGCATCAGACCCCGACCCATGCGGATCATCAGGTAGATATAGCCGTCGGTCCTTGCAGCGGTCGCAGCCGAGGTCAGGTCCATGGTGGACAACTGCACGACCTTCCCCGGCCCGACCGCGGGACCATCGCCACGCCCGGTCTCCCCGTGGCAGACGAGGCAGTACCGCTCGTAGAAGCGCTGCCCGGCCTCGAGCGTCTCCGGCCGCCCGGCCCACGGATTGGGGTTCGCCTCACCCCACGCGATGCGCGCCTGCTCCGTGTTCTCGACCGGCGGTTCCGGGACGCCGACCGGCGAGGCGAACGGCACCGTGTTCGGCGGCGCCGGCCGCGGCGCCTCGTACGATTCGTACGCCGGCGCAGCCCGCATGAATGCGAAGATCGGGACCGAGGCCAGCGCGTCGTCCAGCGGCTTACACCCGCTCAGGACGAGAACGAGCGCCAGCGCCAACCATTTAGAGCGTGCCAATGCGCACCTCCCCGGCGTCTTGCCTCACCTCCACCGCGCCGTACTCCTGGAAGATCTTCGTCGCCTCCGCCACGCGGTCGCTCGGCGGCACGACGAGCACGCCGAAATGGTCCACGGAGAACGCCGGATCGTATACGACCCTCGTGCGCGCTCGCGGAAGCCGCGCGTTGATGAAGAGCCCCGCGACCGTGGAAAGCGCACCGAGCAGGATCGTCAGCTCGAATGCCGGGATCACGAACGCCGGGATCGAGATGATCGGCTTCCCGCCCGTGACCAGCGGCCAGCTCATCGACGCGTAAGTCGCCAGCGCGAACCCGCTGGCCGTCCCCGTCAGCCCGCCCACCAGCGTGAAGATGCGGACGGGGCTCTGCGACGGCTCGAGCGCATGTTCAATGTCGTGGTGCGGAACGGGCGAAAACACCACCAGGTCCTTCAGGCCGCGCTTGCGCAACGCCTTGATCGCGCCGGTCGCGGCGTCCAGCTCGGCAAAGCTCGCCAGAACGCCGTTCGATGCGAGCGTGCTCATGCGTGCGCCTCCTTCCGGGAGCCCGACCCACCGGCGTCATGCGGGCCGCCGCCTCCGCCACCCCGCATCTTCGCGGGGATGATTTCCTTCAGCTCGGCCACCGACACCGCCGGCAGCACGCGGATGAAGATCAGGAACCACATGAAGAACCAGCCGAAGCTGCCTGCCAGGATCGACATCTCGACCCATGACGGCATGTAATTGCCCCACTGCCCCGGCATGTACTCCTGCGCCAGGCTCGTGACGATGATCACGAAGCGCTCGAACCACATGCCGATGTTGATGAAGATGGTGATCACGAACAGCGCGGCGATGTTGGTGCGGACCTTCTGGAACCAGAGCAACGCCGGCACGAACACGTTGCACGAGATCATGATCCAGGTGGCCCACCAGTAATCGCCGAACACGCGATTCCAGAAGACGTGGCGCTCCGCAGCCTCGAAGCTGTACCACGCCATGAAGTATTCGGTGGCGTACGCGTATCCGACGATCAGGCTGGTCAGCAGGATCAGCCTCGACATCATGTCGAAGTGCTTCTCCGTGAAGTAGTCCTGCCAGCCGAAGATCTGGCGGAGCGGCACTGCCAGGGTGATCACCATCGCCAGGCCGCTGAAGATTGCGCCGGCCACGAAGTAGGGCGCGAAGATCGTGGTGTGCCAGCCGGGCACGATGGACATGGCGAAGTCCCAGGACACCACTGAGTGCACCGACAGCACGAGCGGCGTGGCGAGCGCGGCGAGATAGAGGTACGCGCGGGTGAAGTGCTTCCACTCACGGTCCGTGCCCCGCCAGCCGAGCGAGAGCAGGCTGTACAGCTTGCGCCGCCACGGCACCGTAGTCGAATCGCGCGCCGCCGCGATATCCGGGATCATCCCGAGGACGAAGAACGTCGCGCTGACCGTGAAGTACGTGCTGACCGCGAAGACGTCCCAGAGGAGCGGCGACCGGAAGTTCGGCCAGATCATCCTCTCGTTCGGCAGCGGCAGCAGGTAATAGAACAGCCACGGCCGGCCGAGGTGGATGATCGGGAAGAGCCCGGCGGTCATGACGGCGAAGACCGTCATGGCCTCCGCGACGCGGTAGACCGACTGCCGCCAGCGGGCGCGGAACAGGTAAAGCACCGCCGAGATCAGCGTCCCGGAGTGCGCGATACCGACCCAGAAGACGAACGTTGTGATGTATGCGCCCCAACCCACGGGGTTGCGGAGCCCGGACATCCCGATGCCGAGAACGACCTGGGTCATCCAGGCGAATACGCCGAGCCCGAGCAGCGCCAGAGCCCCCGCCAGCAGCAGGAAATAGCTCTTCCGCGGCTTGCTCAGGATCTTGAGGATGTCGCGGTTGACCTGGCCGTATCCGCTGACCCCCGGGTGAGTCTCGGACCGGATTTCGGTCGTGCTCACTCAGACCTCCGTCACGTCCGTGAGGACTTTCTTCAGGTACACGATCGCGGACTGCGTATTGATCTCCTCGAGCACGCGGTACCCGCGAGGCGAGCGAGCACGCTGCGTCGCCTGCGCGTTCGGATCCTTGACGTTGCCGAATGTGATCGCGTTCGTCGGGCAGGTCTGCTGGCACGCCGGCACAATCTCGCCGTCGGCCACCTGTCTGCCCTCCCGCCGGGCCTGGTGCTGGGCCCCGCGAATCCGCTGCACACAGAATGTGCACTTCTCCATGACGCCGGTCTCGCGGACCGTGACATCAGGATTGAGCTGCCAGTTCAGCGGCTCCGGCCACTCGTAGGTGAACCAGTTGAAGTAGCGAACCTTGTACGGGCAGTTGTTGGCGCAGTACCGCGTCCCGACGCAGCGGTTGTAGATCTGCGCGTTGAGCCCCTCGGGCGTGTGATACGCGGCGTAGACGGGGCAGACCGGTTCGCACGGCGCGTTGCTGCAGTGCTGGCAGAGCATGGGGAGGAAACGGGTGCCGTGGAACTCGCCGTCCTCCTCCTCGAAATAGCGCTCGATGCGCATCCAGGTCAGGTTGCGCCCGCGCGTCACCTGTTCCGGACCGACGATCCCGATGTTGTTCTCCGCGGAGCACGCGACCGCGCACGCGCTGCAGCCGATGCAGCGATCGAGGTCGATCGTCATCCCCCACCGGGGATGCTCTCCAGCGTAATCGCCATAGTCGGTCCCTGGCGGCGGGAACGCCGCCGGCGAGCCGTCGATCCGCTCGGGGAGCAGGCCGCCGCCGGCCTGGAGCTGGTAGACCTCGGTATCGAACGGGTGCTCCTCGGCGATCGAGGCTTCGGCGAGCGGCACCGCCTGCGCGACCTCGCGGTCCTCCTGGTGCTGCTGGACCTGCCCCTGCGGGAGCCGCTCCCAGCGACCGGTCGGCGTCACCGACGCGCGCGCCTGGAGCCAGACGACGCCGCCGGAAACCGCCTCGACCTGCGGCGCGAGGAACGACGTCGCGTTCACGCCGCGGTTGACCGCGTAGCGGCCCAGCGCCTGGTGGCCCTGGCCGAGCTGCACCGCGATCACGTCCGGACGCGTCCCCGGATGCCGCCAGACCGGGAGCTCGGCCGTGCCGTTGGCCGTGCTGACCTGCAC
>DATMSC010000409.1:0-1912 GCA_035565595.1 Longimicrobiales bacterium
AGCAACGCGAGCCAGGTGGGCCAGCGATTGCGGCTCATGGTGCAGCGCCGTCAGGAGCCACTGGTGACTGTCCAGAGTGCCCTCGCATGAGGAAGCACGGGACGGGTTTTCGGAAGGAGGTACCTTCCGGCGCTGCCGGCGCTGACCACGCGCACGACGGAATCAGACCGGAGTTGCCGGAATCCGGAACTGGGCAGGGGGGTTGCGCGGCCCACTGGCGTCACACCTCCTCGACGTGCGCTGCCTCACCGGCTTCGCTCCGGCCATGGAGCGGCAGGACCCGCGCGAGTGCCACCCGTCCTGTTCCCGCGGGCTTTCAGGGCGCGGGGATGTGGTCGGCACCGAAGTACGGAACGAGCGATGCCGGCAGTCGGACGCTGCCGTCCGGCAATTGGCCGCACTCGAGCAGCGCGACCATGACACGGGCAAGTGCGAGCCCCGAACCGTTCAGCGTGTGGACGAACTCCGGCGACTGACCCGGAGCGGGTCGATAGCGAATGTTCGCCCGCCTTGCCTGGAAGCTGCCGTACAGCGAGCAGCTCGATACCTCGAGCCAGCGGTCCGACCCCGGTGCCCACACCTCCAGATCGTACGTCTTGGCGTTGGCGAACCCGAGATCACCACCGGCAAGGAGGAGAACGCGGTAGCGGAGGCCCAGACGGCGCAGCACCTCTTCCGCGTGCGTCGTCAGCTCTTCGAGCGCTGCCCCGCTGTCTTCGGGTCGCTCGAAGCGCACCATCTCGACTTTGTCGAACTGATGAACCCGAATCAGCCCACGTGTCTCTCGCCCGTGCGCGCCCGCCTCGCGGCGGAAGCATGGTGTGTACGCGACGTACCGGATCGGCAGGTCGGCGCCATGGAGCAGCTCCCCGGCGTGCAGATTCGTGATCGGCACCTCCGCGGTCGGCACCAGGTACAACCCGTCTTCCGGAACGTCGTACATGTCCTCCCCGAACTTCGGGAGGTGCCCGGTCCCGAGGGCCGCTTCGCGATTGATCAGGAACGGTGGCCACACCTCCGTGTAGCCATGTTCCCGAGCGTGCATGTCGATCATGAAGTTGATGAGCGCACGCTCGAGCCGGGCACCGGCGCCTACCAGGACGGGGAACCCGCTTCCAGTTATCTTCGCGCCCCTCGGAAAATCGAGGATTCCGAGCCGTTCACCGATCTCCAGGTGCGACTGCGGCGGAAAACCGAACTCGGGCGACTCGCCCCACTCGCGCACGACCACGTTCGCCGACGCGTCTCCCGGAGGCACGTCGGGTTCCGGCAGATTCGGAAGCTGCAGGAGATGGTCGCGCACCTCGCCCTCCACGACGGCGAGTCGTGACTCGATCTCTGCGATCCTGTCGCCGACCTGGCGCATTTCGAGGATGAGCGCGTCGGCTTCGGCGGCCCGCCCTTCCTTGCGCAGTCTGCCGACCATCGGCGAGACCTCGTTGCGCCGGGACCTGAGCGCGCCAACTTCCGTGATCAGCGCGCGGCGTTCTTCGTCCGCGGCGAGCAACCGGTCGATGATTTCGGAGACGCGCGAATCCCCTCGCCGGCCCAGCCGCTCACGAACGAGCGCAGGGTCGTCGCGGACCAGCCTGAGATCCAGCATGCCGTTGAGCTCAGTCGTCACGGCGGACCAGATTCCGGTCCGCGCAGTTGGGATTCACGATGTATTCGAAGACAACGCTCCCGACGGTGGGGTCCAGTTCGACGGCCTGGATCTTTGCGTAGACCGTGCACCCCTGCAGCCGACGGCTCCGGATCACGTATACGTCCCCGAGGCGCAGCGGCACGGGTTCGGTGTCCGCGTACGCAGACGACTCCGCAGGTGCACGCTCCACTTCTTCGAGCGTCTTTCCGGAAAATACCGCGATCCCGGCATTCATGGACTCGAGCCCCGGGAAAACGCCAGGAGCTG
>DATMSC010000410.1:0-2940 GCA_035565595.1 Longimicrobiales bacterium
ATTCCGGTCGGTGTCGAGCTTGCCCACGAGCACCTCACCGGCGCGCGAATGCGCGAAGTCATCGAGAACCGGTGCCATGGCCTTGCAGGGCCCGCACCAGTCAGCATAGAAATCCACGACGACCGGGACCTGCGCCTGCGCGATCACGCGGTCGAAGTTCTCGTCCGTCAACCTGATCGGCCGGTCGAGGAGGATCGGGCGACCACACTCGCCGCACTTCGGCCGATCACTCACGCGCGCCATCTCCACGCGATTCCATTTGTCACAGAAAAGGCACGGAACCGTTGCCGTTCTACTCTCCCGAGTCGCCATCCCTATCTCCTGATCCCGCTCCGGAAGATCGCCGGGCGTCCGGCGGTGACTGGAAGGTACTATACCCCTGGCGTGGCTGGTGGAGCCCCGGACCGAGGCACGTTGCGTGCCCCCATCGCTTCAGTCACCGCCTCGTGCGACCGCACTGCGGCGCGTGACGATTTCGAACGTCACGAGCGGCGAGCCGTGAGCTCGATCTTCCGTGTGGCCAGAACGACCAGAGCATCTTCGGCGAGCGCGGCGATAGCGTCGGTCGGAAACGCGCTGCGACCGATCGTGCGGCGGTACCGGACGCCGGCGAACGCCATGGCTACGGCGGCCCCGCCGCCGAGCAGCCCGGCCAGCAGCGGCCGCCGCTCCGCCAGAGTGCCCACGGCGTAGCCGCACAGCGCTCCCGCTAGCGCTCGCCCGGCGAGCGGAAGTGGGCGAGTTCTGGCCGGGATCCCCGGCACCTTGTCCGCCACCAGCTCGCCGGTGGCCAGAATTGCAAGGGCGCGCGCTGTGACAGGCGATCCGAATCGGCGTAGCCAGCCAGGCGAGTCGGGGGGTACCCCCGTCGTCGAGAGCTTGCCGCTCAACGCCGCCGGCGCTGCCATGCTCCGAAGTCCGGCCACCGCGCCGTACACCGTTGCGTGCACCAGCGGCAGGAGTGTCCGTTGCGGTGCGATCTGGCCGCGCCCGTTGCCATTCATGTCCATGCCTCTTCTCCAACGGATCCCTACACGCCCACCGCCTGCCCTTTACCACGTCATGCGTCTGGAAGGAAATGTGCCGCGTGCTGGCCGTGATGTCGCCTCCATCCTGCCGCACCCGGGTGCCCGTCAGGCCAGCGGTACCCGCCGTGAATGGCTGCTCCCGCCGCCAACGCTTCTGCTGCGGGCGTGCGGGCGCGCGCCCGCACGTGCTGATTGCCGAATCCGGGTGTGCGCCGTACATTGCCTGGCATTCGCCGAACCAGATGATATGACCGCCTGCCGGGTCAACGGAATGCGACGCGGGCGATGTGACAGCGCAATCGGGTTGCAAGTGCCGCGAGTCGAGCCCGACTCCCGGCGCGCGATGCTCGGCGAGCGGCTCGGGGAGGCGTGCACGTCAATGCCAGCTACTGCCTGGAGGGCATGAGGCCGGGCCCATCGTGACGGCGCGGTGATGCATCCGCCGAAAACGGCGACCCTGCTGGTCGGTTTGCCGGACCGCGAGCCGAGCCAGCGGACATCACGCGAACGGCCATACTGCGAATCTTTCCGACCGCTACGCCAACCGTTCCGTAGCGGACGGGCGCTGTAGCCGCTCGGCGCGGCACACTCCAACTCCACATGGGGGCTACCATGACGGAAAAGAACATGTCGCGACGAAAGTTCGTCTCGAGCATGGCGGGCGCGGCCGTGGGGGTGACCATCGTGCCCCGCCACGTGCTCGGCGGACCTGGATACCGGGCGCCGAGCGACACCGTCAACCTGGCGGTCATTGGCGCGGGTGCGCAGGGAATGAGCAACATCAACGGCCCGGTCCAGGCCGGCCACAACCTGGTCGCCATCGCCGACATCGACTTCGAGTACGTCCGGCAGCAGCTCCAGGGGCGCCGCACCAACAACAACGGCGAACCGAACGAGCAGGGCGAAAAGCTCTACCAGGCGTATTCAAACGCCAATTGGTACACAGACTTCCGGGAGATGTTGGAGCGGGAGCGCACCAACATCGATGGCGTGATCATCGCCACGCCGGATCACGGGCACGCCGTTCAGGCGAACGCCGCGATGCAGCTCGGGCTGAACGTCTACGTGCAGAAGCCGCTGACGTGGTCGGTCTACGAGGCGCGTGTCCTGGCCGACACGGCGAGGCGCACGGGCGTCGTCACCCAGATGGGGAATCAGGGGCATTCGAGCAGCGGCACCCGGCGGATTCGCGAGTGGATCCAGGCCGGCGTGATCGGCCCGGTGAGCGAGGTCTACGTCTGGACGAACCGCCCACTCTGGCCACAGGGCATTCCTCGTCCAACGACGCAGCGCCTGGTCTCGGCAACCCAGTGGCCGACCTACAACACCGGCGGTGGCGGCGGTGGCGGTGGCGGCAGCGTGGACGCCACGTTCGGAAACGTCCGCAACGTGCAGCAGCCGCTCGCCGCGGCAATGGCGGCTAACATGGGCCCGCCGCCTGAAGGGCTGGCCTGGGACATCTTCCTCGGCCCTGCGCCGGAAGTGCCATACCACCCGATCTACCACCCGTTCAACTGGCGCGGCTGGGTCGACTACGGCCAGGGCTCGCTGGGCGACATGGGCGCGCACCTCATCGACCAGCCATTCTGGGCGCTGGACCTGGGGCTGCCGACGGCCATCGAGGCAACGTCCACACCCTTCGGCATGGACATCGACAATACGCCGGCTTCGTGGCCGCAGGCCGTCCGGGTGCATTACCATTTCGCCGCCCGCGGGGAAAACATGCCTGCGGTCGACATGCACTGGTATGACGGCGGCCTCATGCCGCCTCGCCCGCCTTTCATCCCGGACGACGTGACGCTGATCCGGGGCGGCGGCGGTGTCTTTGTCGGCACACGCGGCGTCATCATGTACGAAACGTACGGCAACAACCCGGTGATCTATCCGGAGAGCCTGCGGTCCGAAGCTGACG
>DATMSC010000411.1:0-2903 GCA_035565595.1 Longimicrobiales bacterium
TCGCGGCATCCGAGTCGTACACGCCCAACGCCGCCCGGGCGGTCCACACCTTCTGCCACGCCCTGCCGAACACGTGGCACCAGATGGGCGTGATCCTCTCGGCGACGGCTTCACTGGAATGGCTGGCCGGCGTGACCGGGCGCCCCGCCGACGCGCTCACGGGCGCGCTCGGCGACCGGATCCAGCCGCCGTCGACCGCCGCGTTCCTGCCGTACCTGTCGGGCGAACGCACGCCCCACGACGACGCGCGCATACGCGGCGCGTTCGTCGGCATCGGCCACGAAACGGGGTCCACCGAGTTGACCCGCGCCGTGCTGGAGGGCGTCGCCTTCGCCTTCGCCGACTGTCGGGATGCGCTGGGCGGAGTCACGCGCGCCACGGCCGTCGGCGGGGGCTCGAGGTCCCGCTACTGGCTCGAGCTGATCGCCACGACGCTCAACGCGCCAATCGACGTCCCCGCCGATGGCGACTTCGGCGCCGCATTCGGCGCCGCCCGCCTCGGCCTCATCGCAGCCGAACGGGAGGACCCCGTCGCCGTCTGCGCGCCGCCGCCGATCCGCGAGACCATCGAGCCGCGCGCCGACCTGGTCGATGCCTACGCCGCCGCGTACGCGCGCTGGCGCGAGCTGTATCCCGCGATCCGGAGCGTGTGGCTGTGACCGCCGCACCCCCGGGAACGCCCGCCCCCGGTTGCCCGCCGGCGGACCCGGAACGCCGCCCCGGCCGCCTTGCGCGGCGCACGTGAACAGCTAACCTTACGGGACCACCTCATGAATGCCGAAACGTTCTTCCCGATCAGCGACCCCGTGCGCTACGAAGGGGTCGGGGCCCGGAGCCCGTTCGCGTTCCGGTATTACGACAAGGACCGCATCGTGCTCGGCCGGACGATGGAGGAGCAGCTCCGCTTCGCCGTCTGCTACTGGCATACCTTCGTCTGGCCCGGGAGCGACCCGTTCGGCGGGGAAACGTTCCTCCGGCCGTGGATGCACGGGAGCGATGCCATGGCGCTCGCCCGCGCCAAGGCCGAGGTCGCGTTCGAGCTGTTCCGGCTCCTCGACGTCCCCTTCTTCTGCTTCCACGACCGCGACATCGCGCCCGAGGGCGCGTCCCTCGCCGAGTCCAACCGCAACGTGCGGAAGATCGGCGAGTACTTCGCCGAGCGGATGGAAACCGCGAAGGTACGGCTGCTGTGGGGGACCGCGAACCTGTTCTCCCACCGCCGCTACATGGCCGGCGCGGCAACCAACCCGGACCCCGACGTCTTCACCTACGCGGCCGCACAGGTCAAGAACGTGCTCGAGCTGACACACGAGCTGGGCGGCGTGAACTACGTCCTCTGGGGCGGGCGCGAGGGCTACGAAACGCTCCTGAACACGGACCTGCGCCGGGAGCTGGACCAGCTCGGCCGCTTCGTCAGCCTCGTCGTCGAGCACAAGCACAGGATCGGGTTCAAGGGGACGATCCTCGTCGAGCCGAAGCCGCAGGAACCGAGCAAGCACCAGTACGACTTCGACGTCGCCACGGTCTACGGCTTCCTGAAGCGCTACGGTCTCGAGAACGAGGTGAAGGTCAACATCGAGGCGAACCACGCGACGCTGGCCGGCCACTCCTTCGAGCACGAGATCGCCATGGCCGTCGCGCTCGGGATCTTCGGCTCGATCGACATGAACCGCGGCGACCCGCAGTCCGGCTGGGACACGGACCAGTTCCCCAACTCGGTGCACGAAACGGCGCTCGCGCTGTACCACATCCTGAAGGGCGGCGGCTTCACCACCGGCGGGCTCAACTTCGACGCCAAGATCCGCAGGCAGTCGCTCGATCCCGAAGACCTGCTCCACGCACACATTGGCGGGATGGACGTCTGCGCGCGTGCGCTCCTCATGGCCGAGCGCATGATCCAGGACGGTGCCCTGGACCGCTTCATCGCCGAGCGCTACACGAAGTGGGACTCCGCCGAGGGCCGGGCCATTCTCAATGGCGAGCGTTCGCTCGAGGATCTCGCCGCCCGCGTCGAGCGGGAGAACCTGGACCCGCAACCGGTGTCCGGGCGGCAGGAGTATCTCGAGAACCTCGTGAACGGCTATCTCGCGTAGGACGGCATAGGGCTGCCAAGGCCAGGGCGGGGGCTAAGGCTAAGGCAAATGGCGCCCGGTGAGGCGACGTTCGCGGCGATCCTTTTCAGTCGTCGGTCGGCAGAGATTCTCGCATCGGAGACCCGGGAAACCGTCATCTCGCATTGGTCGGCACGGGGCCAACGCCAGTGCTGATGGCACGCGGTGAAACGGCGTTCGCGACGTTGTCTTGCGGTCATCGGTGGGCAACGCTCCTGGAGCGGAAGTCAGGGTAGCTGCAACGCGACCGGCAACACGGTAGAGGTCAAGGGCCGGGGGCCTGGACCCGGGCCAATGGAACTGCAACAAGGGGCTGAGAAAAAATGGCGGCCAACATCAAGGGACCGGGGATCTTTCTGGCGCAGTTCGCGGGCGACCAGCCACCATTCAACTCGCTGCCCGAGATCACGAAGTGGGCGGCGGGGCTGGGCTACAAGGGCGTCCAGATCCCGACGTGGGATGCGCGCCTGATCGACCTGAAGAAGTGCGCCGAGTCGCAGGACTACGCGGATGAGATCCTCGGGATCTGCGCGCAGAACGGAGTTCAGGTGACCGAGCTGTCGACGCACCTGCAGGGTCAGCTCGTGGCGGTGCACCCGGCGTACGACGAGGCGTTCGATGTCTTCGCGCCGCCGGAGCTGCGGGGCCGTCCCGCGGACCGCCAGGCGTGGGCAGTCGAGCAGCTCAGGCTGGCCGCAAAGGCCTCGCGGCGGCTTGGCCTCTCCGCACACGTGACGTTCTCCGGCGCGCTGGCGTGGCCGTTCGTCTATCCGTGGCCGCAGCGCCCGGCGG
>DATMSC010000412.1:0-4231 GCA_035565595.1 Longimicrobiales bacterium
GAAGCGTGAGGCGGAGGAGGGCACCGTCGCCGTCCGTCGCCGGGGCGCGGGTAAGAAGCAGGAGACCATGAGTCGCGGTGATTTCCTCGCGGCGGTTCGCGAAGAAGCCAGGTCCCCGGTTGCGGATTGACGGCCACCGCGGCACTCACGAGGAGCCCCGCACCGCTGTTGACACCGGGGACGCCTGCTGCTACCTTTTCGAGACATGGATTCGGGAAGTGAGGGGCGAAGTGCCCCTCCACCCTTCGGTCCGCGTGGCGGTACCGCCGGGTTCGGTTGCGAGTCAGGGGCGAGTCATTCCGTGGATTACGGATTCGTACTGGCCAGCTTGGCGGACCCGTCGACGCGGTTCCGCCTTTTTGTTGTGATCTGAGAGGAGATCGAGCCATAAGCACAGAACGACGGGTACGTGTAAACCGCCAGATCCGAATCAGTCCCGTGCGCGTGATCGCCGATGATGGTACGCAGCTCGGGATCATGCCGGTCGACCAGGCGCTCGCCGCCGCGGAGGCAGAGGGCCTGGATCTGGTCGAGGTCGCGCCTCATGCGCATCCGCCGGTCGTCCGAATCATGGACTACGGCAAGTTCAAGTACGAGGAGGCGCGTAAAGCCCGTTCGGCGCGGAAGAAGCAGCACCAGATCCAGATCAAGGAAGTGAAGTTCCGTCCCGGGATCGAGGAGCACGATTTCGAGTTCAAGGTGCGCCACGCGCGCCGATTCCTCGAGGAAGGGAACAAGGTCAAAGCGACGATGATGTTCCGTGGCAGGCAGATGGCCCACCCGGAGCTGGGGCGCGAGGTGCTCGAACGAGTCGCTGAGGTGCTCGAAGAAGTCGGCAAGGTCGAATCCCAGCCGTCCCTCGAAGGTCGTAACATGACCATGGTCCTGGCGCCGCGCCGCTGACCCAGCGCGATGCCGTTCAGCAGAGGTTGAAAATGCCGAAAATGAAGTCGAACCGGAGCGCTGCCAAGCGGTTCAAGATCAGTGGCAGCGGCCGGGTGAAGCGCCGCCGCGCGATGCTGCGGCACATTCTGACGAAGAAGGCGCCGAAGCGGAAGCGGCACCTGCGCAAGCCGACTCTCGTGGCGGCCGCGGAGCAGAAGCGGATCAAGCGACTGCTCAGGGGAGGTTGAGCCATGGCGCGCGTAACCGTCGCGGTGCCGAGGCACCGCAAGAAGAAGAAGTATTTCAAGGCCGCGAAGGGCTACTGGGGCGCCCGCTCGAAGCTGTGGCGGATCGCAAAGAACGCCGTCGAGCGCGGCTGGGTCTACTCGTACCGGGATCGGAAGCAGCGCAAGCGCGATTTCCGTCGCCTCTGGATCACCCGCATCAATGCCGCAGTCCGGGAGCACGATCTCAATTATTCGCGGTTCATGAACGGCCTCAAGCAGGCTGGCATCGAGGTGAACCGCAAGGTGCTCGCAGACCTCGCCGTGCGTGATCCGGAGGCATTCGGGGAGCTGGCGCGGCAGGCCAAGGCCAAACTCGGCTAGGCCGGGGATGGCCTCGGAACTGATCGCCGCGCTGGAGTCGCTCGAGCAGGAAGCGCGCACCGCCATCGCGGCGGCGTCGAATACGGCCGAGCTGGAAGCCGTACGGATTCACCTGCTTGGCAGGAAGGAAGGCCGCCTGACGGCGCTGGTACGCGGGCTCGGCAACGTCGAGCCCGCTGATCGTCCTGCCGTCGGCGCCACGGCCAACCGGGTCAAGCAGATCATTTCGACGCTGCTCGATGAGCGCGTTGCCGAGCTGACCGCGCCCGCCGCGACGGCGCAGGGCGTGGATCTTACGTTGCCCGGTCGGTCCGCCTGGCGTGGAGCGCGCCACCCCGTCACGGTCGTGGTGGACGAGATCTGCGCGATTTTTCGCGCGCTGGGGTTCACGCGTGTACGCGGGCCGGAGGCAGAGACCGACTGGTACAACTTCGAGGCGCTCAACACGCCGCTCGATCATCCCGCCGCAGACGCGCACGATACCTTCTATCTCGCGCCGGGCCTCCTTCTGCGCAGTCACACCTCGCCGGTACAGATCAGGACGATGCAGGCGTATCAGCCGCCGATCCGCGTGGTCGTGCCGGGGATGGTGTACCGGCGTGACCCGTTCGACGCGTCCCACGCGCCCGCGTTCGAGCAGATCGAGGGGCTTGCGGTGGACGAGGGCGTGAGCTTCGTCGATCTCAAGGCGACGCTGGCCGAGTTCGCTCACCGGTTCTTCGGCCCCGAGGCCGAGGTTCGTTTTCGGCCATCATTCTTTCCGTTCACGGAGCCGAGCGCCGAAGTGGACGTGAGCTGTCTGATCTGCTCCGGCCGCGGTTGCAGCGTGTGCAAGGGGTCGGGGTGGCTGGAGATCATGGGCGCGGGGATGGTGCACCCGCGGGTTTTCGAGAACGCCGGGTACGACTCGGAAAGGTACACGGGTTTCGCCTTCGGCATGGGACCCGCCCGGATCGCGATGTTGCGATACCGCATTCCGGACATCCGGCTGCTGTACGAATCGGACGTCCGGTTCCTGGAACAATTCGCCTGACCGAATGAAGATCAGCTACCGTTGGCTCCAGGCGCTGGTGCCGGAGTTGGCAGACCCGCCAGAGCGTATCGCGGCGCGGCTGGCGATGTACGGCGCGCCTGTCGAAGAAATCGTGCGTCTCGGCGAGGAGCTCGGCGACATCGTGATCGGCCGGGTCGTGGCGGTCGACCGGCATCCGAACGCCGACCGGCTCTCACTCTGCGTGGTGGACGCGGGGGCGGGCGAGCCTATCCAGGTGGTGTGCGGCGCACCGAACGTCAGGGTCGGCGGGTTCTACCCCTTCGCGCCAGTGGGTGCGAGACTCCCCGGCGGCGTAGAGATCCGCAAAGCCAAGATCCGTGGCGCGGAGAGCCGCGGGATGTTGTGCAGCGAGCGGGAGCTGAATCTCGGGCGCGACCACGGCGGCATCATGGAGCTCCCTGCCGAGTGGCCCGCGGGAGCGCCATTCGCCGCGGCGCTCGGGCTGGACGATGTACAGCTCGTCCTCGAGATCACGGCCAACCGGCCGGACCTGTTGAGCCATATTGGCGTGGCGCGGGAGCTCGCGGGCCGGCGCTGGCAGCTCCCCGCCTTCCCGGGCACGACGAACGGCGGCGACGCGCTGACATTTGCCGAGGGGGAGCTGAGCGGCACGGTCGGGGGCGTCACCGTGGCGATCGAGGACTCCGCCGGGTGCACGCGCTACCTCGGTGCCGTCATCCGGGGCGTGACGATCCGGCCATCACCGCCATGGCTGGCGGCGAGACTGCGCGCCGTGGGGCTGCGGCCGATCAACAACGTGGTGGACGCCACCAACTACGTGCTCTACGAGCTCGGTCAGCCGCTACACGCCTTCGATCTCCGCCGCCTGGTCGGCCCTGCGATCCGGGTCCGGCGAGCGGGTGCGGGCGAGCAGATCGTCACCCTCGATGGCGTGACCCGCGCACTCGATCCGGGAACCCTGGTCATTTCGGATGCTGCGGGCGCAGTAGCCGTTGCCGGCGTGATGGGTGGCGCGGAGAGCGAGATCACGGCCGACACCGCGGATATCTTTCTCGAATGCGCGATCTTCGATCCGAAGACGGTGCGTCGTGGCCGGCGGTCGCTCAACCTCTCGACGGATTCGAGCTACCGGTTCGAACGCGGCGTGGACCCCGAAGGATGTCGTCGCGCCGTCGCCCGTGCCATCGACCTGATCCTCACGGTTGCCGGGGGCACAGTCGACGGTGAGGTGCTGGACGTCCGGCCGCATCGGCGGATGGCGCCGGTCGTCGGCGTGAGGCCGTCGCGGGTGGCCACCGTCCTCGGAGCGCATTTCGACGCGCCCCAGATCGAGGCGATCCTCCGTGACGTTGGATTCGACCGTGTGGAGGCGGAGGAGCCGGACGGCGACGGCCGCCTGTGGTTCCGCGTTCCGGGCCACCGGTGGTATGACGTGTCGATCGAGGTGGACCTGATCGAGGAGATCGCGCGGCGTCATGGCTACGACGCGTTCGCCGGCCGCCTCGGCGCGTTCAGACCGAGTTCGGTGCCGGACGACGCCCTTGCCCGTGTCGAGGAACGGCTGCGCGGACTGCTTGTTGGGCGCGGCTTGTTCGAAGCCCGGACTGTGGCATTCGCTCCCGAAAGCGACGGGGAGGTGGAGCTGCTGAATCCGCTGTCATCGGAGGAACGGCGGCTGCGCGCCGGACTCCTTCGAGGCCTGATCCGCCGCCTCGAGTACAAC
>DATMSC010000413.1:0-4551 GCA_035565595.1 Longimicrobiales bacterium
GCCTGACGGATCGCGTCTTCGCCGCGGTGAGCCGTGATCACCTCGTGATCCTCGCTCATGACTTCCCGCAGCATTTCCAGCAGCTCCGCATTGTCATCCACGAGCAGGATCCTCGCCATCGCCCATCCTCGACCGGGCGACCTGCCTCACGGCAGGCCGGTGGCCGGCTCGCCCCGGTCCGCCACCAGCCACGCGATCGGCATCGACACCGACCCACGCCGGGCGCCCCGCAGCAGCTCCTCCAGCCCGGCCAGGTCCACCCGACCGGGTTCGTGGCCTTCCCCGCGCAACACCTGCATTACCTGTTCCCGAACCGCGGCCGGTGAGCCGAGCCCGTAAATGTCGCGGTGGACGTGGAGCATGCCGTCCCGCGACTCGACGAGGTCATAGCGAATTTCGAGCTGCACCGGCTGGCGAAGCTGCACCCTGTGGGTCCGGCCTGCGGCGATGATCTCATCCAGCTCGGAGGTGGACAGCTCCGGTGAGGCGTATTGGTGAACGAGCCGGGCGAGCTCCACCACGTCCGCGTTGCTCATGCGGACGCAACCGTGCGACGCTGCAGTGCCAATGCTGCTCACTTCCGGCGTCCCGTGGATGTAGTAGAGGTCGCGGAAGTACAGCTTCACCCGCCCCATCGGGTTGCGGGGCCCGGGCGGCATCGGGGCCTCGCCCCGGGCCCACGGGCTATCCGGCGGGTGCCACCACGGGTTCCACTCGGCGATCGAGAGGCGAAACGTGCCGCGCGGAGTGCGGTACCCGGCCATCCCGATGGCGACGCCGTAGCTCCTTGTCCGTTCCCCGAATTCGTAAACGTCGATACGGTAGGCTGGCAGGTTCAGCACGAGTCGGAGCGGCGGTTCGCTGTCGGAGGCGAAACCGGCCGCATCGGCAGGAGCGGCAGCCGCGCCGGCGATCGCAATGGCCAGCGCCACCGCGCGAACGCGCGGATTCCGGACGGCCAACCCCACGAGCACCATCGGCTGCACCTCCTCCCGAAACCACCCTGTCTCAACGGCTTGGATTCGCGCAAGCGACATGCCCACGCCTCCGCCGGCGCCGGAAGGCACCGGGCCGCCGGGCTACCGCGCCCGCAGCCGGGCAAAGAGGGGTTGCTTGCTGCAGCGGGCAGCGTACAATCAACGCTTCGACAGCCGCCGGTGGCGGCGCGACCAGGACCCATGAGAGGCGGAACCATGGCTGTACAGTTGCCGGACGACGTGGTGGAACGAGGCAATGGCAAGATCGTATTCCTGATACTGGACGGGCTCGGCGGCCTGCCGCACCCGGACACCGGGAAGACGGAGCTGGAAACCGCCAACACGCCGAACCTCGACCGCCTCGCCCGCACCAGCGCGGTTGGGCTCGCTGAACCGGTGCTGCCGGGAATCGCGCCCGGGAGTGGCCCGGGCCACCTCGCCCTGTTCGGCTACGATCCGATCCGCTGGAACATCGGTCGCGGCGTGCTGAGCGCGCTCGGCGTCGACTTCGAGCTCCGCGAGGGCGACGTCGCGGCGAGGCTGAACTTCACCACCGTCGATGCCAGCGGGAACATCGTGGACCGGCGCGCGGGGCGGCCGTCGGACGCGGAAAACCGCCGCCTCGTCGAAAAGCTGCGGGCCGGGGTCCGGGCTCCGGACGGCGTCGAGGTCTTCTTCGAGCCGGAGAAGGAGCATCGCCTGGTCCTCGTGTTCCGCGGGAGCGGACTCTCCGAGGCGGTGTCCGACTCCGACCCACAGGAGACTGGCGTCCCCCCGCTTCGGCTGCAGGCGCTCGCCCCCGGGGCGGAACGAACCGTGCAGGTCGCGCAGGACGTCCTGGACCAGTGCCAGTCGGTGTTGCGCGGCGAGGACCGCGCGAACGGCGTCGTGGCCCGTGGCTTCGCGCAGTACCGGCGTTACCCGACCATCGAGGATCGCTATTCCATGCGCGCACTCGCGATCGCGCGTTACCCGATGTACCGCGGCGTCGCTCGCCTCCTCGGGATGGAGCTCCAGCCGGTGCCCGCATCCGACGAGGGTAGCATCGACGCGCTCGAGGCCCGGTTCGAGGAGTTCGACTTCTTCTTCATCCACGTGAAGACGCCGGACGCGCGCGGCGAGGATGGCGACTTCGAGGGGAAGGCGCGCGCCATCGAGGCGGTCGACGCGCTCATCCCGCGTATCGAGGCGCTGAAACCCGCGGTCCTCCTCGTGACCGGCGATCATTCGACGCCGGCGACGTTCCGCGCGCATAGCTGGCACCCGGTGCCGCTGCTGCTCTCCTCGAAATGGGTTAGAACCGCGCCCGTGAGCGGGTTCGGGGAACGCGAGTGCCTCAAGGGTGAACTGGGTATAGTGTCCAGCAAGCATCTCATGTCGCTCGCGTTGGCGCACGCCGGGCGGTTGAGCAAGTACGGGGCGTAGCAGATGGGAGCCGAAGTCGATCAGGTATTGCAGGAAGCGCTGGCGCTCGGTGATGAAGGGCGCTGGGAAGAGATGGCCGGGAAGCTCGTGGAGGCGCTCGAACACGCCGACGACGACCCCTACCTGCTCTGCTGGTTGGGTGTAGCAGAGCGGGAGCTGGGAAACGATGGCGCCGCGTACGACTATTTCCGGCGCTGTCTCGAACAGCAACCGAGCGATCCTCACCTCCTGGCCATGGCCGGTTCCGGGCTCGCCGCCTTCGACGATCCGGAAGCTGAGTCGGCGCTGCGCGCGGCCGCGCTCACGGGCCCGAACGTCGTCGCAGCGCGTCTCCAGTACGGTGCGTACCTCGCGCGGGCAGGGATCTTTCCGGAAGCGCTGGAGCACCTGAGAGCGGCGTCAGAGCTCGCACCGGATGACCCGACGGTGCACGGCGAGCTGGGCGTCGCACACGCGCTGAACGGCGATCTCGACGCCGCGGTCGGCGAGTTCGAGCAGGCTGTCGAGATAGCGCCCGACGACTCGTGGACCCGGCTGCTCCTCGGGCTCGTCTACCTCGAGATCGGTATGGAAGAGGAAGCCGCGGAGGCACTGATCCAGGCCTCCGAGGAGCGGGAGGAGGACGCCGAAGCCCACGCACTCGCGGCGCTGGCGGCGAGCGTGGTCGGATGGGAGGATGCCGCGCACGCGGCATTGGCCCGCGCCGAGGCGGCAGCCGCCGGGATTGAAGTCGAGATGCTCCAGGAAGTAGAGGAACGCGTGATCGCCGGGGCGCGAGCCGCCCGGACACTGCTCGCTGAAACCGTCGGTCCGTCCATTCTTCGCGAACGCCTGTCGGAGCCGCTCTGATGGCCAGGCAGCGGGTCGTGCGGCCACGCAGCAGGCGGGCGATCCGCAATGGCATCGTTGCCGCGTGCGGAGGCGCGCTCTTCCTCTGGCTGGTAACGGTCGCCCTGGTGATTTCGGCTGGCGCCTCCCCCCAGCTCCAGGCAGCCGACGCGATCCTCGTGCTGGGCGCCGCGCAGTACAACGGCCGGCCGTCGCCGGTGTACCAGTCGCGCCTGGACCACGCCATCACACTGTACGACCAGGGGCTAGCGCCGTACCTCGTCGTGACGGGCGGGATCGGCGTGGGCGACACGTTGAGCGAGGGTGACGTCGGCCGGCGCTACGCGCTGAGCCGCGGGGTCCCCGACTCGGCGATCCTGGTGGAGCGCGCCGGCGTCACCTCCGCCCAGTCGGTGCGAGGCGCGGCCGAGCTACTGCACGCCCGCGGGCTCGAGCGCGCCCTCGTCGTCAGCGACCCGTTCCACATGCTAAGACTCGAGCTGCTGGCACGTCGCGCGGGTGTGCGGCCGTACCGGGCACCCACGCAGGACAGCCCCATCAGCAGCTGGCTGCTGCGGCTCCGGTACGTTCTGCGCGAGAGTGTCGTCTTCCCCGCGGTCGTGCTCGCCGGCGATCTCGAGCTCGGCCTTGGCCGCGGCGTTCGAAACCCGTAGCTTCCCGCGTCCATGCCATCCAGAAACCCGCCCGAGGTGAGTCCGTGATCCGGATCCCCATCGAACGTTTCCAGCTCGACAACGGGCTGCGCGTGATCCTGTCGCACGAGCCGGCCAACCCGGTAGTCGCCATCAATCTGTGGTACCTGGTCGGCTCCAGGAACGAGCGCCCGGGGCGCACGGGGTTCGCGCACCTCTTCGAGCACATGATGTTCCAGGGCTCGGCCAATGTGCCGGAGAGCATGCACTTCGCCCTGATCGAGAAGGCAGGCGGATCGTTGAACGGATCCACCTGGCTCGACCGGACGAACTACTACGAAACCCTCCCGGCCCACTATCTCGAGCTCGGATTGTGGCTCGAATCCGACCGGATGGGGTGGCTGCTGCCGGCGATGACGCAGGAAAAGCTGGACAACCAGCGGGACGTGGTGAAGAACGAGCGGCGCTGGCGCGTGGACAACCAGCCGTACGGCGACTGGGATGAGCGTATCCAGGAGCTGGTCTATCCACCCGACCACCCGTACCACCACTCGGTGATCGGGTCCATGGAGGACCTGGACGCCGCCACGCTCGAAGACGTCGAACAGTTCTTCCGGACCTACTACGCGCCGAACAACGCGGTATTGACGGTGTGCGGCGACTTCGAC
>DATMSC010000414.1:0-2935 GCA_035565595.1 Longimicrobiales bacterium
CCTCCCGCCCGGCGTGCTCGTCGACCACATCCCGTTCGCCGCTGCGGGATTCGCCGCCGTCACCATCATGCGCGGATCGCTGACCTCACTCGGCCGGGTGCACAGGCCGCAGGACTCGATCGCGCAAATGCGTGGGTGGGGCGCGGCCGACGCCGCCTTGCTGGTTTCCTCGGCGTTGGACCTGCTACGTTCCCGGCGCTAGCCGTGGACCCGGGGCGCGTGAGGTCGGCCGCCAGCGCCGCGCTGCGCCTGCCTAGCACGCGCGAAGATTGCGGCAACGGCAGTCAGTGCGTACTCTACCCGGTTGGGCCGGGTGGTTCCGGCCGCCGATGAATCACGAGCCCGGGATGTCCACCGGGAATTCCCGAGAGAAACGAGGCCGAGTCGTTAGCATGCGTGAATACAGGTGCGTCGTCGTCGTGGGTGCGCAGTGGGGCGACGAGGGCAAGGGCAAGATCGTCGACGTCCTGTCCGCGGATGCCGATATCATCGCCCGGTACCAGGGCGGGGCGAACGCGGGGCATACCGTCAACGTGGACGGCGAGGAGTTCATCCTGCACCAGATCCCGTCGGGTATCCTGCATCCGGGAACGCGCTGCCTTCTCGGCAATGGCGTCGTCCTGGATCTCGAGCAGTTCTTCGAGGAGCTGGACGCGCTCGCGTCGAGGGGGATCGAGGTCGGCTCACGCGTAGGCATCAGCGGCCGTGCGCATCTGCTCCTCGAGTACCACAAGCGGCTGGACCAGGTATCCGAGCGGAGCCGGGGCGCGGGACGGCTGGGTACGACGATGCGCGGGATCGGTCCGGCATACGAGGACAAGATCGCCCGTCGCGGCGTGCGCGTCGCGGATCTGCGGGACGCGAACAAGGCGGTCGGGCTGGTCCGGGCAGCGGCGGACCACGCCAATGCGCGGCTCGTCGCTGGCGGCGAGCGGCCTCTGGATGTCAATCGGGTGGTCCAGCAGGTCCTCGCAACACGTGGCCGACTCCTTCCGCTCATGACCGACACGGGCCGGGAAATCGCCGAGGCGTGCGCTGCCGGCCGGCGGGTGCTGCTCGAGGGAGCGCAGGGCGCGCTCCTGGACGTGGACCACGGGACGTATCCTTTCGTCACGTCGTCGACCACGACGGCGGCCGGCGCCCCGACCGGCGTCGGCATCGGACCGACCCTGGTGGATGCCGTGCTGGGCGTGGTCAAGGCGTACACTACGCGGGTCGGTTCGGGCCCGCTCCCCACGGAGCTGGACCCGCCCCACGACGAGGAGCTGCGCCAGCTCGGGGGCGAGTTCGGCGCAACCACTGGCCGCCCGAGGCGATGCGGGTGGTTCGACGCCGTCGTGGTGCGGTACGCGGCGCGGGTCAACGGCCTTTCCGGGCTCGCCCTCACCAAGCTGGACGTGCTCGACTCGCTCCCGGAGATTCGCGTCGCCGTGGCTTACGAGATCAACGGCGTCCGCCACGACGATTTCCCGGACGACCTGGCCCAGCTCGAGGCGGCCAAGCCGATCTACGAGACGCTCCCGGGCTGGCAGCAGTCGACATCATCGGCGAGGGACCCGAGAGACCTGCCGCCCGCGGCGCGCGCGTACCTCCAGCGCATCGAGGAGCTGACCGGCGTGCCGATCCAGTTCATCTCGGTCGGCACGCAACGCGACCAGATCATCAGGGTCAACGGCTAACGCCGGGAATAGGGCCAGGGCCAGGGCTTGTTCGCGGGGTGGGCTCGGCGCCGGGCTCTCGACGATATCGGAGCCGACCAGGCCTCTCTCGCCTGGATGCAGTCAGCCCGGGCTCCGGGCATCCGCCCGCGTTGATGGGCCGGGAATCGATTGTTATATTTCACTGTTGGCACTGACAGGACCGAGGTTCATCGACGGACGGAGGGCGCCCGTGGCGGGTCATAGCAAGTGGGCGCAGATCAAGCGCAAGAAGGCAGTAAACGACAGTCGCCGCGGCAAGGTATTCACCAAGCTCATCCGTGAGATCACGGTTGCCGCGCGTGAGGGCGGCGGCGACCCCAACTTCAATCCCCGGTTGCGGCTGGCGGTGGACACCGCCAAGGCCGCGAACATGCCTCACGACAATATCGACAGGGCGATCAAGCGGGGAACCGGCGAGCTGGAGGGTGCCTCGTATCAGGAGGTCGTCTACGAGGGCTACGGCCCGGGCGGCGTCGCCCTCTACATCGAAACGCTGACGGACAACGTCAACCGGACCGTCGCCGAAGTTCGATACATCCTCGAGAAGCACGGTGGCAATCTGGGCCAGAGCGGGTCGGTAGCCTGGCAGTTCGACAGGAAGGGCCAGATCTACATCGACGCCTCCCGGTACGACGAAGACGTCGCGATGATGGCTGCACTCGATGCGGGCGCGGTGGACGTGGTACGGGAGGACGGCAGTTTCGTCGTGACGACCGAGGTCGCCGACTTCCACGCCGTGCAGCAGGGACTGCGAGAGGCCGGGATCGAGTTCGATCAGGCGGAGCTCGCGATGATTCCGCGCACGACCGTCGAGGTACAGGGCTCTGACGCGCAGCGGCTCCTCAAGCTCCTGGATGCGCTCGACGACGCCGACGACGTGCAGAAGGTGCATTCCAACGCGGACATCGAGGAAGCCGCCTTCAGCGAGGCCCCCGCTTGAGTATCGTCCTCGGTGTCGACGTCGGGACGGCCACGACCGGATTCGGCGTCGTCGCGCACGAGCGCGGCGGCGCCGTTTCGCTGCTGGAGTGTGGCGTGATCCGTACGACGCCGGGGGCGCCGCTCGCCACTCGCCTGCGCGAGCTCTTCGACGGCATGGGCGAAGTCCTGAAGCGACACGCGCCCGAGACCGTGGCGGTGGAAGGCATCTATTTCGGCCGCAACGCCCGCACGGCGGTGGTCCTGGGACACGCGCGCGGCGCGATCCTCCTGGCCGCGTCCCTCAGGGGCCTCCC
>DATMSC010000415.1:0-2259 GCA_035565595.1 Longimicrobiales bacterium
GAGCGGTTTTCGACCCGGCCGGAGACGAAACGCCGACCGCGTCGAATCCCGACCCGCGCGTCGCCGCTGCTTCTTGCGCTTCGCACTCCGATCACCGAATATGATCGGCATACATGACAGTGCAGCGAAGTTACCGGTTCACCCGGTGTGGCGGTCGCCGCGCCGGCGAGCCGGCCGATACCGAGCATGAGACCATGGTTATTCGTCCAGTATTCACGTCAGTTGTCGTGGGCGGCGTCGCGCTCCTGACCGCGACGGCGGCGTTCGCGCAGGGCGCTGCGAACGCGCCCGAGCTCGTCGCAGGGATCCCGGTGAATTACGACGAGGAGCAGGTGGGCGAATACACGCTCCCCGATCCGCTGGTCATGCTGAACGGCGAGCGGGTGCGCGACGCGGAGACGTGGTACAACAAGCGTCGCCCCGAGCTGGTCGCCCTCTTCGAGGAGCACCAGTACGGGAAGACGCCGCCGGTCCCCGAGGACCTTTGGTTCGATGTCACGGAGCAGGCGGGCACCGCCTTTGACGGTCGGGCGATCCGCCGCCAGGTGACAGTCCACTTCACGCGCGACCCCGAGGGGCCGCAGATGGATGTGCTGATGTACATCCCGGCCAACGCCGCGGGACCCGCCCCGATGCTCCTCAACATCAGCTTCTTCCCGAACTCGTCGACGGTGGCCGACACGATGGTGCACCTGGGCTCGACCTGGTCGGCGCAGACGCGCGAGCGGGTTCAGTCCACCCGCCGCGCGGCGCAGAACCCCGCGTACCTGGAACGACTCCTGAGCGAGGGGTTCGCCTGGGGCACCATCTATTACGGCGACATCGACCCCGACTTCGCCAACGCCGCGACACTGGGCGTCCGCTCGCTCTGGCTCGCGCCGGGTGAGACCGAGCCCGCGCCCGACGAGTGGGGTGCCATTTCGGCCTGGGCCTGGGGGCTGAGCCGCGCCCTCGACTACCTCCAGACCGATCCGGACATCGACCACACCCGCGTGGCGATCACCGGCGCTTCCCGCCTGGGGAAGACGGTGCTCTGGGCCGGCGCCCGCGACCCGCGCTTCGCCATGGTGATCGCCAGCGTCTCCGGCGCCGGCGGCGCGGCCCTCGAGCGGCGCAACTACGGCGAGACCATCGCCCACCTGGTCGCCGACGGCCGCTACCCGTACCAGTTCGCCCGCAACTGGCAGCGCTATGCCGAGGATCCGAACCTGTCGCCCGTCGATTCGCACATGCTGATTTCGCTGGTGGCGCCTCGTCCGCTCCTGCTTCAGACTGGCACGACCGACTTCTGGTCGGATCCCAGGGGCGAGTTCCTCGCCGCCGTCGCCTCCGAGCCGGTGTGGGAGCTGCTCGGCGCGAAGGGGCTCGGCACCGACGTGCTCCCCGAGCCCGACCAGCCGATCCTCAACGACCTCGGCTATCTGATGCACGAGGGCGGGCACGGTACGCTCCCCCGCGACTGGGACGTCTTCATCGATTTCATGAAGCTGCACTTCCTCGATTGACATCCACGGCAGCGGTGCACCCAACGCAGGAGCCCGGGCGGCGAGGTCGCAGGTCGGCCTCGCCGCCCGGGTTGGTTTTTCGTCACCGCGTCGTTGCCGGATCGTTCCAAACGCACCGCGCCCTCCGCAGGTTGCACTTCACCACGTCCCGCCCGTCCGTCCACAGGGCAGCGGGCGACGGAGCTGTGCCTTGCGCGCCGCGACGCAGCCACCAAATATGACCGGACACCCGACAGCTCAAAGTTCAACGCCGGGGCTCTGACGTGGCGGTCGCTGCGTCGGCGGGCCGGCCGATAGCGAGCACGAAACCATGGCCATTCGTCCCGCATTCACTTCACTTGCGGTGGGCGGCCTCGCCCTCCTGTGCGCGCCAGCGGCCTTTGCGCAGGCCGGCGCCAACCGCCCCGAGGTCGTCGCCGGGATGCCGGTGAACTACGACGAGGAGCTGGTGGGAGAGTACACACTCCCCGATCCCCTCGTCATGCTGAACGGCGAGCGCGTGCGCGACGCCGAGACGTGGTACAACAAACGCCGCCCCGAGCTGGTCGCCCTCTTCGAGGAGCACCAGTACGGGAAAGCGCCGCCCGCGCCCGAGGACATGTGGTTCGAGGTCACGGAGCAGGCCGGCTCCGCGTTCGATGGCAGGGCGATCCGGCGCCAGGTGGCGGTCCACTTCACCCGTGATCCTGAAGGTCCGAAGATGGACCTGCTGGTCTACTTCCCGGCCGACGCGGAGCGGCCGGCCCCCATGCTC
>DATMSC010000416.1:0-6317 GCA_035565595.1 Longimicrobiales bacterium
TGGACCTGACGCCTCTCGACCTTCGCCAGGAGGAACTCGGCCTCAGGCGCGGGACCTACCAGCGTGCCGGACAGGTTGGCTGCAATGATCGACAGGGTCCGTGTTCCGTGCTCGGCGCCGCCCGGCGGCTCTCCCGGTCTATCGGACACCACGCTGTCACCGTGGATGAAGTTCCACGCCTCGACCACATTGAGCGACGCCACTGCCTCGTGTGTCAGGTCGAAGCCGGCGTCCAGGACAGCGATACGGACTCCCTGGCCGGTGAACCCCAGTCTGTGGACCTCGTCAATGGCGAGTTGCCGGATCCCCGGGAGAGCGAAACCGTAATCGAAGTTGGAAGCGGGGGCGACCGACGAAGTCGATACGGGGAGTGCAAATTCCTGCGAGGTCCGGCTCGGGGGAATCCCGGCCGGTGCGTGCGCCTCCGATTCGTACACGCGAACGGGAGACACACCCGCAATGTCGGGCAGCCGACGGAGCTTGTCTATGACCGGTGGCGTGGCCTCGACGCTCACCGCGTGGAGCCAGCGGGCTTCCACGCGAACGCGCGCACCGGTCGCCTCGATCTCACGGATGACCCGGGGATCGATCGGCCGGTCCGAATCGAGGATTCCGATCCCGCTGCGCTCCCTCGCGGCGATTGCGACTGGCGACAGCGCAGGTGGCAGCTCGGAGCGTGCAGCACCTGGCGAAATGTGTACCCAGACGACCTGGCTACGACCAGAGCGGACCTCCGGTAGCAGACACGCCGCGAGTATCACGGCAACGATCGCTGCCAGCCTCACGCCCCGGGCCAGGGCCTCGCTGAGACCCGCTATGCGCCCACCGTCCCCGCCCACGGAGCCGCCTGCAATGTCACACCGCACCGACCACCGTATCCTGGAGCCGCACCCCCACGATCGAACTGACGCCCGGCTCCTGCATGGTCACGCCGTAGATCCAGTCGGCGGCTTCCATGGTCCTGGGATTGTGCGTGATGACGATGAACTGGGTGGACGCCTTGAATTCCTGCAGCATCGACACGAAACGATGGATGTTCGCTTCGTCCAGCGGCGCATCCACTTCGTCCAGGACGCAGAATGGACTCGGCTTGACGAGGTAGATCGCGAACAGGAGGGCGAGAGCAGTCAGCGCGCGTTCGCCGCCGCTCAGCAAGTGAATGCGCTGCGTTCGCTTACCCCGCGGCGACGCAGATATCTCGATAGGCGATTCGAGCGGATCGTCCTGGTCCGCCAGCCACAGATCACATTCGCCGCCTTCGAACAGCGTCTGAAACGTGCGTACGAAGTTGGCCCGGATGGCCTCGAACGTCTCGAGGTACATTTCCCTCGCCGTGCGATTGATCTGGCGGATCGCAGCACGGAGGTCGTCACAGGCTCGCTCGAGATCTTCGCGCTGCGCCTTGAGGAATTCGAGACGCCGGCTCTCTTCCTCATGCTCTTCAATAGCCAGCATGTTGACGGGGCCGAGACGCTCCAGATCGCCGGCGACGTTGGCGAGCTCGGCGCGCAGGGCGCTTACCTCTCCAGATGCCGGTTCGACTGCCTCCAGCAACTGCTTGAGCGGCCTTCCCCACTCGGCTTCGAGCCGTTCCCGCGTCGTCCTCAGCGCTGCGCGGGATTCCGCCTCCATGAGTTGCAGACGATGCCGCTCCTCGCCCGCCGCCTCGATCTGACGGCGGAGGTCGCGTATCCGACGTTCAAGCGACTCCGCCGCCGATTGCTGCTGGAGGAGCTGTTCGTCGAGCCGCTGCAGCTCGGCCCTCCATTCATCCCTACGCTGGAACAGCGATTCGAGCTCGGCGCTCGCAGCTTCCACTTCTGCCCGGAGGGCATTTGCCGCCTCCGTGCGTTCGGATTCCTCCCGGTCGAGCCGCGCTGCCTGGCGATCGGCCTGGCGCATTGCTTCCTCGCACGCCTCGATGCGGCGGTCGACGTCGGTCAACGCGGCTTCAGCCCTCGCGTGCGCAACGCGGAGCTCCGCGAGCTCCTCCCGGGCCGCTTCCCAGGCGGCTTCAGCGGCGGCTACTGCGTCGATCGCGGCGCGTGTCCGCTCGCGGTGGTCCTTCAACTCGCGCTCGACCTGTTGCCGCTCGCCTTTCGCAGTTTCTGCCTGCTGGCGAGCTTCAGCCATGGAAGCCGTCAGGCGCTCGCGCTCCGCCGCCAGCTCAGCAAGCATACGGTCCGCCCGCGTGTGGAGATCGTTGCGCGCTGCCTCGTCCGCGCCCATCCGGCGAATGTCCAGCTCGGTGCCATGTCGGCGCGCGTCGGCGTCCCGTAGCTCGGCCTCGGCAGCCGCCACGCGTTCCATGAGTGACGTTCGCTCGGCTGCCCTGGCTTCGCGCAGTGCGTGCGCCCTCTCGGCGTCAGCCCTCAGCCGCGTCAGTCGCGCCCTCCTGCCGATGAGCACGGGCTCACCGCCTGGCTCCCCGGCGAACGAGAGCTCCGCGAGCAGGGCTTCGACGAGGGGGAGCGCGGCTTTCGGGAGCATGGCGAGCATCCCCGACCCCCGCCGTTTGCCACCTCCCGTTTCGGCGGCGTTGCTCGCCGACGCAGCGCCTACGATGCGACGCACCGCTTCCGCGCCTTCCCCATCCCGGACCACCAGCGTCTGCAGCAGTGATGCTAGCGTCGCCTCTACCGCAGCAGCGCGCCCTTCGTCGAGCTGGATCAGCTCGGCCAGCGGGCCTTCCATCCCGTCGATTTGGTCCCGCTGATCCAGAACGGCCGCCACGATCGGAGCGAAACCGTGGTGCTCGCGCTCCAGCGCTTCCAGCGCGGCCACTCGCGCGCTCAGGCGATTGGCATGGTCCTCCGCTTCGGCAAGCGCTTCCCGAGTCCGCAGTTCCTCCGCGCGGAGCGAATCCAGACGGGCGGCGAGCGCATCCCGTTCCGCGTCCAGCGCGGCCTTCTGAACCTCGAGGCGCTGGAGCTGCTCGGAAAACAGGTCTCGCTGTTCGGAAAGCCGGTCGCGCTCGCGAACGAGTTCCGCGTGTTCTGCATCCAGACGCAGAAGCCTGGCGCCCGCTTCCGCGGCCCTGGCTTCCGCACGCTCGGCTTCGCCACCCAACGTCGCCGCCCGCCGTTCGAGCTCGTGCTCTTTCGCCCGCGCATCCGCTGCGGCGGCCCGCCGCGCCATGACGTCGTCGCGCAGCGCCTGTTGCCGGGATTGCAGGGCCTCGAGCCGCTGCGCGACGCCCGCGACCTCAGACGCCCGCTGCTCCCGGGCGGCCAGAGCCTCCTCGCGTTCCGCGGTATGCCGCGCGACCCGGTGTCGCAGGGCCTGCCGCTCGCCGGAGATCTCTCGCGCACGGCTGGCCACCTGCGCGAGCCTCTCGTCAGCCACGGCGATTACACGTTCCCGGTCGGCAATCTCGCGGTTGACTTCCTCGAGTCTGGTAGCCACATCCGTGCGTGCGCGCACGAGCTCGGTGCTCTCGACCTTGAGCCTCGCGAGCTCGACCTCGGCGCGGGAGAGCTCCGCACGATCACCCGGTTCCAGCTCTGCGAGCTCTTCCAGGCGCGACCGGGCCCCTTCAAGCGCGATCTGGACGGCGTCCATCTCCGCGCCGGCAATGGCCAGCTCGAGCGCCAATCGCCGGGAACGCAGCTCGCCATATCGCTGCGCCCGCCCACGCTGCCGGGCAAGGGAGCGCACTTTCGATTCGACCTCGCCGATGAGGTCGTGCAACCGGGCAAGGTCCGCTTCGGCAGCGTCGAGACGGCGCAGAGCGGTCCTGCGCCGGTCCTTGTAAATGCCGATCCCGGCCGCTTCCTCGAAGAGTTGCCGCCGTTCCTCGGCCCGGTCGGAAAGTATCGCGTCCGCCATCTCCTGTTCGATGACGGAATATGCATTGGCACCCAGCCCCGTACCCCGGAACAGATCCTGAATATCGCGGAGACGGCACGTGCGCCGATTGAGCTCGTAGTCGCTGCCGCCCTCGCGATACACGACTCGCCGAATTTCGACCTCGGCGTGCGGAATCGGCAGCCGTTTCCCTTCGTTGGAGAAGGTGAGCGCGACTTCAGCCCGGCTCACGCCGCGGCGACGCGCGGTACCCTGGAAGATTGTGTCCTCCATGCGCGACCCGCGCATGGCGGATGGCCGCTGTTCACCGAGTACCCAGCGGATGGCGTCGGCTATGTTGGACTTGCCGCAACCGTTCGGACCGACGATGGCGGTAATGCCGTCGTGAAACCGAAGCTCCGTTGCGTTGGCGAAGGACTTGAAACCTTGGAGATAGAGTCGGACCAGCTTCATTACAGGCCCAGCAGATACCAACCGACGGCGGCCGCCGCGACGACCAGCAACACCACACCGGCGACGATCCAGCCGGTTCGTCCCCGCTTGACCGCAGCGCTCTCCGGGCCACCGAGGAGCACATCGCCGCGACCCTTCGACACGGTCGGGGTCGCCACGGCCGCATCTGCCGGCACCGGCGTCGGTTCATCAGCGCTGGCCATTTCGGCATCCTCAGTGCCGACCGTGCCGGACGCCTCCTCGACGGTCGACGTGCCGCCCGCGTCTATCGACGCGAGCCACGCGTCGACGGCGGCCGACACCGCAGCCCGGTCCATGCCGGCGGGAGTCGATAGCTCCCCCTCCAGCGCCGCCGTGATCGTACCCTCGACATCATTCGACTCGTGGTCCGGAGAGGGATTCACCTCGTCGACGGCAATGGGCGAGGCCGTGAGGGGACTGTCCGGGCCACCGGGGGTCAGTACGGCGGCTACCGCACAGTTCCCCGGAAGCACGCCCGCGACGGCCAGCGCTTCGCCTGGCGACGCGAGCACGATCGCATGTTCGATCCTGGATGCCAGCGCATCGAGACCCTGAGCCGTGGCCGGGACATAGAGCCAGAGCGGTCGTCGTGCGCGGTGAGCCTGTCCCAGCAGTCGACCCCAGCGCGAATGCGCCAGGACGGCCTCCGAATCGGGCGTGTAATACCCGGCCGGCAGCAGCGCCAACCCCGAGTCGCTGACCCGGCGGACAGTCCGGTCGAGCGAAGCACCGAACAGGATGACGTCCGAGACTCCCTCGTCATTGTCCAGATCCACCAGATAGTGCAGGATCGGGTCGTCGAGACAGAGGTCGGCCAGGATGACGTCCACTCCGCGCCGGGACCAGGTCCGCGCGAGGGCGAGCGCAGCGTGCTCCGCCCACCCACTGCGGCGGGCATCACTGCCGGCCACGATCAGCAGTGTGTCCGTGGAAATACGCTCCAGCGCCGTCGCTACGCGACCCGGCACTTCGCCAGCGCCCGGATCGAATGCGTCCGTGTGATGCCCAGCGTCGAGATCCATGTTCCGAACCTTCGGATGGCACCCCGCAACGGGAACAACGGAGTGGTGATGGGTGAGCTGTAATGATAAGTGCGCCCGGCCAGCGGCGGAAAGGGGGAAGCTACCGGCCCGGAGCGCCACCACGCACTCCCCGCACCGATCCGCGCATGGAACGCCGTTCGTAGACTGAGCCGGTCCTACTGCGGCGGTCGGACCGCGAACGTCGCCCGAATCAGTCGGACCGCCGAGTGGCGCGGCTGAGAACCGGACGGAGAGGATGCGTGCATCGCGGAGATGGCAGTCTGGCGCGGTTCGTAGCGCCCGCAGGGGAAGGACGCCGCCCCGGCTGTCGCAAGCTGACTGGAGAAACGTCGGGGTAGATCGATGGTCATGCAGGTCGACTCGTGGCAGCCGGGAAGGGCACGCCCCTCCCGGCGCCACGGGGTGACCGTATCAGAACGAAGGACCGAACGAGATGGTGAAACGGCCCCGCTGGTTCGGGCGGTTCAACGGAATCGAGTAGTCGAACCGGAGAACCGTGTAGAACACGTTGAATCGCAATCCGACGCCATAGCTGAACAGCGGCGTCCGGACCACATACGGATCAGCGTCGCCCCGATTCCATGCCAGGCGCACCTTCGTCTGTTGGTCCTCCGGACACTCAGTCGTATCCCAGAAAGACGTCTGTATGCTGCAGATGGACTGCGACCACGCCATGCCGCCGTCGAAGAAGCCAACGAGGTCGATGGGCGGGAACGTGCCCAGGAAGCCTATCTGGAACTCCTCGATGACAGGGAATCGCAGCTCGACGTTCATCAGCGCACCGCTCGACCCGATGAGCTGATCCCGAACCGGGCATGGCGAGAGCTCAGACGAATGCGCCACGCACTCCGGGCTGTCGATGTCGAACGAGTTGCCGTCGTAGCCGCGCAGCAGGTACGAGCCGCCCCAGAACATGGGGAACTTGTCCGCGTCCCGGCCGGCTCGGGTCAGCGCCACGAAGCGCGTCGCCAGGACGAATCGCTGCCGCCAGTT
>DATMSC010000417.1:0-3181 GCA_035565595.1 Longimicrobiales bacterium
CCGGATCGGCCACACCTCGCCGGCGCTGGTCGCGACGCCGGAGGCGGTCAGATTCTCGACGACCGCTGACCATCGCCCCGTGGCGAGGCGAGTGAGCGTGCGGGCCGTCGCGGGCGCCACGTCCGACTGGAAGCTGGCGCCGATCGTGGCGCCGTGGCTCGAGGCAGCCCGCGAGGGTGATGCCCTCGTGCTCCAGGCCGACGCGACGGGGCTCGCTCCCGGCGTCTACCAGGACACAGTGCGCTTCGCCGCGGACGAGGGCGATGCCGGGGGGAAGGTCATTGTCGAGCTGGTCGTCGTCCCGACGGGGCAGCCGGAGGTCATAGCGTCGCGGCTCCCGTGGAGCTGGGGGCTTTCCGCCGAGGATGGCCGGCCGATCATGGCGAGCTACGCGTGGGACCCGCTCCGCATCCGTCCGCAGCCGCGGCTGCTGCAGCTCCAGCCCGGTGACACGCACCCGGAGACGCTGGTCCGACTCCCGGCCGAAGCGCTGTACGCGCCGGTCCCGGCCGGCTACGGCGCCGTCCACGTGCTGGCCCGGGCGCAGGGCGAGAACTACGTGTACCGGGTCGAGGCCGACGGGCGAGCGCGCGTGATCGCCGATCGGATCGGCGACGCCCCGGCGTACGGGATTGCCCGGCTGCCCGATCAGTCGCTGGTGGTGGCGGACTGGGACGGCAAGGTCCACCGGGTTACGCCCGATGGGGCTGTCGAGCCCTGGGGCGATCTGGGGACCCACGTCTACCAGATCTCGACCGATTCACGCGGGACGCTCTACGCAGCCACGTACGATGGCGACGTGATCCGTGTCGACCCGGCGGGATCGAGCACGCTGCTCAGGACCGGGTTCCGGCGGGGCCACCTGGTCGCCGTCGCGGCGGACGAGGACGGTTCGGTCTACGTCGCGGAGCGGGGCGGCGACGGGCGGGTCCTGCGCATCTCGCCGGATGGCCGCCGGACCACCGTTGCGCGCGTCCCCGGCGCCCACTTCTACGGCCTCGCCGTCGACTCAGGGTTCCTCTACGCCCTCGACCTCCGGAGCACCAACCTCCTCCGCATCGGGCTGCCTGCGGGGAGTGGCGGCGTCCCGGCGGACTGAGAGCCCCCGTCTTGCCGTCATTCCCGCGAACGCGGCTCTCGATGTCCATGCGTGCCCGCATGGGGAAGGCGTCGCGCCCTCGCAGGGGTCCCCGCCTCCGCGGGGACGACGGTGAGGCCAGGCGGGTCCCGCCGCCGCACGGACGACGGCCGTTCCACTAGCCCTGGCCAAAGCCTTAGCCTTAGCCCTATTCCGCCCCCAACCCCTCCACCACCGCCCAGGCGAGCAGCGGAATCATGATCTCGTGGTGGCCAGTGATCTGGTAGCCGCGGCCGCCGCCGGTGCGGGTGGGGCGCTCGACGACGTTTACGCGCGGGCGGTAGTGGCGGATCATGTCGAAATCGGCGGCGACGAACTCGCGCGGCCGGCCGTCGTGCAGGTTGCGGCAGACGGTGAGCGCCTTGAGGAAGACCTCGGGCATGATGACCGCCGAGCCGAGGTTGAGGACCACGCCGCCCTCCAGCCCTTCGAGGTGCGCGCTCAGCCGCCTGAAGTCCGTGTGGCTCGCCTCGCCAATGGCTGCGCCGTCGGCCTCCGGGTGCTGGTGCACGATGTCCGCACCGATCGCGACATGGACCGTGTACCCGATCCCCAACCGTTGCGCAGCCAGCAGGAGCGACAGCTCGGGGTGAGCGAGCTCCGCCACCCTCGCCGCCAGCGCCCGTCCCAGCGATTCGCCGAGACCCCAGCCGTGCCGGACGCCGTCGCGGATGGCGCGGTTGATCTCGCGCCCCGTCTCCTCGGCCATGCCGAAGGTGCCATCGCGCAGCCCAGCCTCCACGTCTTCACTCGTCCCGCCCCACCGCGCCAGCTCGTAGTCGTGGATCACCGTCGCGCCGTTCGACGCGAGATGCGTGATCACGCCGCGGCGGATCAGCTCGATCAGGACCGGCGCGAGCCCGGTCTTCACGACGTGCCCGCCCAGCATGCACACCACGGCGCAGCCGTTCCGACGCGCGCTGACCAGTGCGTCGACGACGGCGAGGAAGCTCTTCGCCTCGAGGATGTCGGGGAGCGAATCGAGGAAGTCGCGGAAGCTGCCGCCCGGGCGGGGAATGCCGGCGAAATCGGCGGCGCGGACCTTGTTCGGCCGCGTCGCGACGGGGACGGTCCGGACGGCGGAGAGGTCAACCTCCGGAGGTCGTTCCCCGCCGCGCTGGTGCAACGGCGAGGCGTCGTCCACTACTCGGCCGCGTTCCCCGGCAGGTCGGCGGGCGTGGCCGGCCGGCCCGCCCTGTACGAGGTCAGGTGAAGGCTAAGTGAGCCGATGACCGGGACCGACGACTTCATCTGCACCAGCAGCCGCCGATCGTCATCGGTGAAGTAGACCTCGGCACGGCCGCCGTCGCCGAAGAGACCGGACGTCTGGATGATCGGCTGGACGACCACGGTCTCGAACGTTCCTGCCGGTACCCTCACCGTCTCCTTGCGCAGGACGTGCAGCACCACCGGGTTCCCGGACTCGCGGAAGTACCGGTTGTACGTGTACGTCTGCCCGACCTCGAGGGGGATCGTCCTGACGAAGTAGAGGAACGAGACGTCGTCGAGCGGCAGCTCCGAGGCGAGCGGCCCTTCGTCGTCGGAATCGACGATCTCCCAGCGGCGCTCCTCCGGGAAGATCTCGAAGATGCGGTGGCGCCGGAACCGGACCTCGTGCTGGTCCTGCTCGAAACGGCGGGACACGAGCTGGCCGACATCCAGCCACGACTCGAGGCGGTTGTTCACCCGGGCGAAGGGGATCCCGCCCTCCACGCGGAACTGGATGTGGTACGTCGGCCATCCGCGCACGTCGGCGAGCTCCAGGATCTCCATGGAGCCGTTGCCGACGCCGACGGGCCCGAGCTTCACCTGGTACTCGAGGCGTTCTCCCACACCGAACGGCACGCTGGCGATGGCCGGCGCGGCGGTCGTCGCGGCGCCCGCGGAAGGTGCTGCGCCGGCAGCGGGCGTGTCAGCCGCAACGACGGCGCTCCCAGGCGAGGGGGGTTGGGGCGAGACATCCTGCGCCGTTCCCGCCGCCGCGGTGCCGAGCAGCAGCGTCGCTGCCGCGAATGCCTTCCAGATCATTCGTCCGTCTTCCCT
>DATMSC010000418.1:0-2615 GCA_035565595.1 Longimicrobiales bacterium
CGCGACGGTGGTCACGCAAGCGGGCGCGAGCTTCGGCGCCCCCTCGACCTCGACCAGACACATGCGGCACATCGCCGGCGCCGAGAGCCCGGGATGGTAGCAGTAGTGCGGTATCCCGACGCCAGCCTGCTCCGCCGCCTCGATGATTCGGGTGCCGGGCGGCACAGTGACCTGCTTCCCGTTGATCGTGCAGGTGACGCCGGCGGTCTGGTTCTCGTTCGCCATCGCTCTCTACGCCGCCACGACGGGTTCCGGCGCGGATTTCCCGCCCCGGATCAGTCTGAGGTACTCGTCCTTGAATTTGCGGATCGAGCTCAGCACCGGCGCCGCCGCCGAATCGCTGAGCACGCAGATCGTCGTGCCGGTCATGTTCCGGCACAGGTCGAGGAGCGTGTCCAGATCCGCCTCGGTGCCGCCGCCGGCCTCGATGCGCCGCAGAATCCTGGCGACCCACTCCGTGCCCTCGCGGCACGGTGTGCACTGGCCGCACGACTCATGGGCGTAGAACTCGACCATGCGCCGCACCTGCTTCACGATGTTCGTGGAATCGTCCATGACGATCACCGACGCCGTGCCCAGCATGCTCCCGGCCTTCGCGACGCTCTCGTAATCCATCGCGATGTCGATCTCGTCGGCGTGCAGGATGGGCACGGAGCTCCCGCCCGGAATCACCGCCTTGAGCGACCTGCCGTTCGGGATCCCGCCACACACGTCGTAGATCAATTCCTTGAGATTGAACCCCAGGGGGAGTTCGAAATTGCCTCGCCGAACCAGGTGGCCCGACATGTTGAAGAGCTTCGTTCCCGGACTCTTCTCGGTGCCAAACGACCGGTACCACTCCCCGCCGTTCACGATGATGTGCGGCACCGTGGACACGGTCTCCACGTTGTTGATCGTGGTGGGCATGCCGAAGGCGCCGGCGGCCGCGGGGAATGGCGGCTTGATACGTGGCTGGCCGCGGCGCCCCTCCAGCGAGTTCATCAGCGCGGTCTCTTCACCACAGATGTACGCGCCCGCACCGAGGTGCAGCGTGACGTCGATGTTCACGCCACTGCCGAGGATATCCTTCCCCGCGAGATTTGCGGCGTATGCCTCCTCGATCGCCCGGGCGACGATCTGCGCGGGTTCGAAGAACTCGCCGCGCATGTATATGTACACGTGCCCGGCACCGATGGCGTGCGCTCCGATGAGCGCGCCCTCGATGACCTGGTGCGGCGTCCAGCGGCAAAGCTCGCGATCCTTAAACGCTCCCGGCTCCGACTCGTCGGCGTTGATCAGGAGGTAGTGCGGCTTCCCGCTGTCCTTCGGCATGAAGCTCCACTTCACGCCCGTCGGGAATCCCGCGCCGCCTCGGCCGCGCAGTCCGCTCGCCTTGACCTCGTCGATGACAGCGGCCGGACCCATTTCGAGCGCCTTCGCGAGTGCGCGATAACCGCCGCGCTCCCGCCACCCGGCCAGCGTCCTCGCGGCCGGGTCGCCGAAATGCTCGCTCAGGATGCGGACTTCGCGCTCGTGCCGGTACGGATACGCCACGTCAGCCCTCCCCCTCCTGTGCGGACCCGCGACCAGCGCCGTTCGAGCGCGCCGCGTCCTCGCGCCGCAGCCGGTCCAGGATCGCCGGCACGTCACCCGGCGTAACGTTTTCGAAATACCTCTCGTTGACCTGGACCGCCGTCGGGAAGCCGCACGCGCCCAGACATTCCGCCTCGATCACGGTGAAACGCCCGTCCTCGGCGATCTCGCCGGGCTCCGTGTCCAGCGCCTCCAGGAATGCGCGCACCACGTCGTCGGCGCCGCACAGGTTGCACGCCACGTTGGTGCACACCTGGATCAGGTACCGCCCGACCGGCCGCTTGTTGTACATCGTGTAGAACGTGGCCACGCCACGCACGTACGCCGGCGACAGCTCGAGCAGCTCCGCCACCCGGTCCATCGACGCGGCGGACAGCTCGCCCCGGACCTCCTGCGTCATGGCGAGGACGGGCAGGAGCGCCGCCCTCCTGTTTGGGTAGCGCGACACGATCTTCTCGAAGCGGGCCCGATAGTCGCCTTCGAAGAGCGGCGCGTCGGGATCACGATCCGCGAGCTGATACGGGAACGAGCACGACGCGCCCGGGTGCCCACCATCGCGCGGACGCTGGCCGACGTACGCAGTCCCGCGCACATCGGCCTCCGTGAGCGCCTCGAATTCGCCGGTTTCGCCGGCCCAGCCAGGATTCTTCTTCTCAGCCATCAACCGCTCGCGTCTGCGCGCGTCAGTTCACCAGCCCGCCCCTTCCCCGCCAGCCTCACATCCTCCACCGTGCTCACCGGTCGATCTCGCCCAGCACGATGTCCAGACTCGCGTTGATCGCGATGACATCGGCGAGGAGATGCCCCTCGACCAGCGTGGGCAGGACCGACAGGTTGACGAAGCTCGGTCCGCGGACCCGCCAACGAACCGGCTTCGACCCGCCGTCGCTCACGACGTACATCCCCAGCTCGCCCTTCGAGCTCTCGACGCTGAACCAACTCTCGCCCGCCGGCGCCTTGACGCCCTCCATCACCAGCTTGAAGTGATGGATCATCGACTCCATGTCGTTCATGGCGTCGGTCTTGGGCGGCAGGATCACCCG
>DATMSC010000419.1:0-1643 GCA_035565595.1 Longimicrobiales bacterium
CGTCGGCCGTTACTGGATGGACCCCGAGAACACGCAGCGGTACCCGGGACACTCGCTCGTGAACGTGTCGGCCTCCGTGCCGATCACCTCGCGCATCGAGCTGGACGCCCGCATCGACAACCTGCTCGACGAGCGTTTCGCGGAAAACGCTTCCTACACGGCGTTCCGCGGGGCTGAATACACGCCGGGGCTGCCGCGGGCGTTCTACCTCGGCGTGCAGTACCGGTGGGAAGGAGGAGACCGATGATCGATCAGCTCACCGCCGCTCGCCGTCTCGCCGTCGTCGCCGCCACGGTCGTGGCGGCGGCAGCCTGCGGCGAGGCTGGCGCGCCGCCGGCACCGACCGTGAATGCCGGCGTGCCCGCCGTCCTGGGCGCCTTCGCGCAAACGGCGGATCCGGCGCTCGCCGTGGATCCCGAAACGGGCGACCTGCTGATGTCGTGGCTGGGTGAGATCGACGGCGAGTGGAATCTCTACTTCGCCAGGTCCCCGGACGGCGGGGCGACGTTCGGTCCTTTCACCGTCGTCAACGACGTCCCGGGCGAACCGTACCCGCACGCGGAGGGAGCCCCCCGGTTGGTCGCGGCGCCGGGCGTCGTGGCGCTCTTCTGGAACGACAGGTCCGTGGTGGAAGGGCGGACCTTCGCCGCGAGTAATCTGCGCTTCGCCAGGTCGACGGATGGCGGCAGTACGTGGACGCCCGCAATCACCCTCCAGGACCCGCTCGAGTTCGAGGGACTGCCGCCGCGCGGGAATTCCTTCTTCGGTGCCGCCTGGGCGGGCGGCACCACCCTCGCGGTGGGCTGGATCGACGGGCGCGAGGCCGACCGCCGGCGAGTCGCGCGCGGTATCGCGGCCGGACTGCCAGAGGCGGAAGCGGCAAGGCAGGTGGAAACGTTCACGAACACGGATGACCCGCACGACACCGATGCGGTCCTCTACGCCGCCATCTCCCACGACCTCGGCGCCACCTGGGAGCCCACCAACACCGCGACGTACCCGAACGTCTGCAACTGCTGCCGGGTCACCATGGTCGTGGACGGCAACGGCGATCTCGTCGCCGGATGGCGACGCCACGGGGAAGGCGGAGTCCGGGACCTCGTCGTCGGCAGACTCCTCGACGCCGAGGGCCGCGCCGCAGTCGACCGCGCGGTCCCTATCCACGAGGACGGCTGGGTGATCTCCGGCTGCCCCCATTCGGGGCCGGGACTCGCCGTCGATGCCAGCGGGACTCTCCACGCGACCTGGTATACCGGCGCGACCGGACGCATGGGCGTCTACTACGCGCGCAGGCCCCGTGGCGCCGCGGACTTCGGTGACCCTGTGGCCATCGTGACCGGTGACGCGATCCCGGTTGCCAACCCGGCAGTCGCCGCGCTCGCCGACGGCGGTGCGCTCATCGCCCACAACGTCGACGCCGAAGGCAGGCGCGTCATCGCCCTGACCGGTATCTCCGCCGGCGGTCAGGTCACCTTCCAGCATACGGTCGCCAGCTCCGACAACGGTACGCACCCGCAGATGAGCCTCCTGCCCGATGGCCGGGTGTTCGTGGCGTGGACGGAGAGCCGCGACGGCCTCGAGCGCATCCGCACGGCGACAGTGTCAATGCCGACCGGGACGGGTTCGTGATGACGGAATGCATC
>DATMSC010000420.1:0-1653 GCA_035565595.1 Longimicrobiales bacterium
CGTCAGCTCACGCAGGAACGCGGCTTCCGAGCTCGCATACCTGTCCACCACCCAACGCACGAGCGCCCAGCCGCTGCCGTAGTACGTCGAGTTCGGATCCGAACCCCAGATCGGTGAGAGGATCTCGACCTGCTCCATGTAGCGCGAGAGGAATGCGAAGTGGTCGACCATGACCCACGGGTCGTCCTTCGTGCAGCCGCGGACCTCACACCACATTCCATCGATGTACTGCGTGGCGCCGTGCTGGCGGTAGCCGAAAATCTCACGCACCCAGAGCTCCTCGGCGATCATCGCCGTGGACTCCTCCAGCCAGAGGACTTCGGTAACCCCGCCGGCACCCTGAGAGTAGCGCTCGGCGTACGACGTGATGTGCTTGCCTTCATGGATGACCGTCGACCGGATCCGGCGATGCCATTCGTCGACGTCGCTTACGGAATCCGGGGCCGCCAAGTAAGAGATTTCCCTCTGGTCACTCGAGGGGCAGTTCGCGCGTGACGAGAAGTCGGCCGTCGTCACGAAGCCGGCGAGCCCACTGCCGCCCATCTCTTGAACGCGGCGCGTGAACAGCATATAGATCCGGCCATCGCCGTGAAGCTGATGGTTGTAGGCCAGCGGATCACCAAAATTGGCGAGCAGCACCGGCCACATGTCCTGGTCGAATTCCTGGCCGATCGCGTGGTAGACGTGATCCATGTGTCCCGCGTTCGGGTTGGCCGGATCCTCCAGGATCACGGCGCGCGTGCCCGAATAGACGACGCGGCCGGCGACCGGCGTGTACTGAGAGCAGAGATTGTTGAGGCTTGGTACGCGCAGGTCCACGATCTCGCCCGGTGCGGGAGGCTCCGCGATCGCCGCGGCGAGGTCCGGACCGACCATTCGCCCCGCGCCGCCAAGTCGCGCGATCTCCTGGTTGCTCTCGAGAATCGCGTGGTGCAGCCTGGCGCCCTGCTCGAGCTCCGAATCGCGGGGCGCCGAGACCGAGATGCGTGACGCCGCAACGCTGATCACGGCCGGGGCGGCCGTGCTGTCCGCCGTGACCCCTTCGAGACTCACGCTGGCGAGAGACGAGCTGGCCGTACTCGTGTTGAACAGACTGAGAATGTAGCGACCACCCGTGACGGGAAGCTCGACGCAGCCGGCAAAATCCGGGGCGAGGAACCTCGCCGCCTCGCCGGCGACCAGATTGAGCTGGGGCGTCGTCGAGTACGGATGCAGCAGGTCGCCGGCCAGAACGGTGTCCGGGTAGCTGACCCGTACGTGAATCTTCGCGTCACGCGTCGGCAGGCACGCCTCCGCGCCGGCAGCCGGCAGCCGCACCATGAGTTCCGTCGTCGTCGCGGCCACGATGGTTGCGGGCTCGCCATCGATCGTCACCTCGTTGGCGTCGATCTGGGCGTTGAATCCCGAGCCACGAATCGCCGCCACCACGCCGGGTGTGAGCCGCGCGGGCGCGATTTCCGAGATGAACACGCCCGCAGGCGTGCGAACCTGGATGTTGGCGGTTGCCATATGAGTGCCGGCCGTCGCCGTGACGCGCACGTCGCCGTCTCGCAGTGCGCGGAGCCGCCCGGACGGATCGACCGTAGCGATATCGGCGTCGTCGACCGACCAGCTCACGGCAGGAGCAGGGACCCGGTTACCACCACGGTCGTA
>DATMSC010000421.1:0-9552 GCA_035565595.1 Longimicrobiales bacterium
AGGACCTCTACGATGTCGTGCGGGAGTGCCTCACCGGCCTCGCGCCGGTCGTCAGGGATTACCGCCCCGACCTGGTGGTGCTGGAAGGCGACACGGCGAGCGTTTTCACGGGTTCGCTGGTCGCATTCTTCGAGCGCACGCGCGTCGCGCACGTGGAAGCCGGTCTCCGCAGTGGCGACAAGTGGCGGCCGTTCCCGGAGGAGATCTTCCGGCGCCTTACCGGCGTCGTGGCGGATCTCCACCTCGCCCCGACGCCCGAGGCCAGCGCGAACCTGCTCGCTGAAGGCGTGCCCGAGTCGAGTATCCACGTCACGGGCAACACGGTCGTCGACGCGGTTCGCCAGATCGCTGCGAGAAACCGGCCCATCCGGAATCCTGCGCTGGCAGACGCGATCGCCGCAGGCGGCCGCCTCGTCCTCGTCACGGCACACCGGCGCGAGTCGTTTGGTGAACCCCTCAGGGAGGCCTTCGCCGCCCTGCGCGAGCTCGCAAACGGGTATCCCGATGTCCGAATCGTCTATCCGGTCCACCCGAACCCCAACGTGCAGCGAGCCGCGCGGGAGATCCTCGGACACTCGGCAAGGATCGCCCTCACCGAACCCCTGGATTACCCGGACCTCCTCGCCGCGCTTCAGCGGGCGACGCTCGTGCTCACGGATTCCGGAGGAATCCAGGAGGAGGCGCCAAGCTTCGGCACGCCGGTTCTGGTGATGCGGGATGTGACCGAGCGCCCGGAGGGGGTGCGGGCAGGTGTTGCGAAGCTGGTCGGCACCGATCGCGCGCGCATACTCCAGGCGGCGGCCGAGATCCTGGACTCCGACAGCGATCTCCGCGCCGAACGCTGGCCCAACCCGTACGGCGATGGGCACGCCTCGGAACGCATTGCGGACATCATTGTCCACGAGCTGACCGGCCGTGCGCGAAGGACCCGTGACTGGGATGGCGGCCCGTGAGGGTCCTCCAGCAATGCATCTACTTCCCCCCGGAGGTCGGCGGCCTCGAAAGCCACGCCTATTATCTCTGCCGGGAACTGGTGCGGCTGGGCGACGACGTCACAATGGTCACGTCGCGCTCGATACCGGGCGCTCCTGCCCGGGAAGAGATGGATGGGATTCACGTAGTGCGGACGTGGTTCCCGGGCAAACATCCGCCGGGCTGGGTCTTCCACACGCTCGCCTCCACGCCCGCGTACATGCGCCTGGCGCGCGGCGCCGACATCCTGCACGCGCAGACTTTCGCATCCGCGCCTCCTGCCATGGCCGCCCGCCGGCGCTTCGGCCAGCCGCTCGTGATCACGCTGCACACGTCGCATTTCCTCAGGCTGGCGCGTAATCCTTTGTGGCGGCCGGTCCTTCGCCGAATCATCCGGGCGGCCGACTGGCTGCTCGCCGCCAGCGAGGAGATCCGTGATGTCGCGCTGGGGTTGTACGCGCACCCGCGCGCGGAAGCGCTCACGAACGGTGTCGACACCGACATGTTCCGTCCCGTCGCGCCCTCGCTGGAGGTCGTACCGGGGCGTCGCCGGCTGATCGTGCCTCGTCGCCTTTTTCAGAAGAACGGGGTAGAATACCTGATCCGAGCGCTGCCGTATCTGGTCCGGGGACTGGACGTGGACGTGGTCATCGTGGGCGATGGCCCCGAACGGACACGACTGGAATCTCTCGCCCGTGAGCTGGGTGTGGATGGCGTCGTCCGATTCCTCGGTGCACGGCCCAATACGGACATGCCAGGTCTCCTGTCATGGGCTGAAGTTGCGGTGTTCCCGTCGCTCATGGAGGCGACCAGTGTCGCTGCGCTCGAGGCAATGAGCTGTGGCGTGCCTGTGGCGGCATCGCGGGTCGGGGGGCTCCCGGAGATCGTCGACGAGGACGTCGGCACGCTCTTCCGGCCAGCCGACCCGGCGGACATTGCGGCCAGGATCGCCGCGCTGCTTGCGCGGCCAGATCTGGCGGCGGCGGGTGAGCGGGCGCGCCGCCGGGTCGTGGAGAAGTGGAGCCTCACACGGCTGGCACGCCGGCACCAGGAGATCTACGCAACACTGATCGAAGAACGGCGCGCGGTCCGCGCCGTCAAGGAGGCCTGAGTTGTCGACTCGAGCCGCAGTCAGGACGAAGAGTCGTATCCAGCACAAAGGGGAGACTGCACGCGAGCGCATCCGCGCGTGGCTGCCACCCGCCGTGTACGCGCTCGTATGCGTAGTCCTCTTTCGTGAAACGCTGCTGACCGGCGCCACGCTCCTGGGTGTGGACAGCATGGCGCTGAGCTACTTCGCGCGCAGCTTCTACACCCAGTTCCTGCACGCCGGAAGTTTCCCGGTCTGGAATCCGCTGATCTTCGGCGGGATCCCGTTCATTGACGGGATGCACGGAGACATTCTCTACCCGCCATCCCTCGCGCTGGCCTGGATGGATGCCGCCACGATGTGGGGGTGGAAGATGGCGCTGCACATCTTCCTCGCCGGGACTTTCGCGTACATCTGGCTGCGCGGCATCGGGCTCCGGCGAGGCCCCGCGTTTTTCGGCGGGCTGGTGTACATGCTGGGCGCGCAGCACGTGAGCCTCACCTTTCCAGGCGGCGACGGGAAGCTCTTCGTGTCGGCGCTTGCGCCCCTCGTCTTCTGGCTCGCGGAACGGGCGGTCCGCTACGGCCGTATCGGTGACTTCGCATTCTTCGCGCTCGGCATCGCGGCGATCGTGCTCACCTCGCACATGCAGCTCGCCTACTTCTGCGTCTGGGGCGTGTCGCTCTACTTCCTGTTCCGTGTCGGCCAGCGGTGGCGTGAGAACCGGCAGGCGGCAACTTCGGCCAGGCTGGTGGGCATGTTTGCGCTCGCGGGTTTGCTCGGCGTCGGGACCGCGGCCATCCAGTTCTTCCCGCCTCTGGATTACCTCCGCGAATGGTCGCACCGCACCGGTGCCACGGTAGAGGCCGAAGCCACTGATGCGTACGCGTACTCCACGTCGTGGTCGCTGCATCCCGAGGAAATCGTATCGCTCGCGGTTGCGGAGTTCGTGGGGGAGAACGTCACCGGAGGGAACACGTATTGGGGACGGAACCCATTCAAGCTCAATCATGAATACGCCGGGTTCATCCCGCTGGTGCTGCTCCCGCTGCTCTTCCTCCGGCGCCGTGACCCGAGGGCCTGGTTCTTCGCGGTGCTGGGCATCCTGAGCCTACTCTACGCTCTGGGCGCCACCACACCCGTGTTCCGGCTGTTCTATCTCATTCCCGGCGTCAGCCTGTTCCGGGCGCCATCACTCATCATCTTCCTCTATGGGCTGAGCGTCGCCACGCTGGGCGCAATGGCGCTCGAGCGGCTGCTCGACTGGCTGGCGGGGAGTACGACGAACGACGCGGACGCGCGCCTCGCGCGCCGAACGCTCTGGATCCTGGCTGGCGCGGCCGGCGTTTTCGCGATACTGGCTTCGACTGGCGTGCTCACGAGCATCTGGCAGAACGTGGTCTACCCGGGGCTCGCGGGAACGCCGAACAAGGTGGCCGCCCTCGAGCAGAACCTCCCGAATATTCGCATCGGCTTCTGGATCACGGCCGGTCTGGCCGCTGCGGTTGCAGCGACGGTCGAGCTGGCTGCCCGGCGCGTCGTCGGCCTCCAGATCGTGTTCATAGCGATCGTCGTCCTGGCGGGACTGGACCTGTACCGGGTGAGCCGGCCATTCGTCGCGGCCACCGTGGAAATGAACCGGGGCGCGGACCCGGTTCTGTTCCGCCCGGACGACACGATCGCCTTCCTCCAGGCGCGACGCGACGCAGGCGAAGTATTCCGCGTCTTCGACCTGGGTACGTACCTCGAGAGCGGGCCCGCCTACCCACAGAACATCCTCGCGACACACGGCATCGAGCAGCTCACGGGGCACCACGGCAACGAGATCGGCCGATACCGGACGCTCGTGGGCGGTGACGCGGCGCTGAACGCTCTCGAATCGGACCTCCGGCTGCTGGACCTTCTCAATGTGGGTTACGTGACGGCCACGCAGCGGCTCGACATCCCGGGCTATCAGGAGGTACACGCTGGCAGCCGTTCCGTGGTGTACCGGAATCTGAACGCTCTCCCGCGGGCGTACGTGGTAGGCAGCTACGAAGTGGTCCAGCCTGAATCCATGGTGGAACGCCTGCTGGCACCGGAGTTCGACCGGGCAGGGACCGTGCTCCTCGAAGAGCAACCCGCCGGTGCAACGCCGCAGGCCGGCGTATCTGGCGATGTCACATGGGTCGAGCGGTCGGCGGACGCGTATACGCTGCGGGTGACCACGACAGGCCCGGCACTGCTCGTCGTGAGCGACAACTACTATCCCGCCTGGCGCGCCGAGGTCGACGGCACCGCCGCGGAGATCCTTCGCGCAAACTACGCATTCCGCGCCGTCGCGATCCCCGGAGCCGGCGAGCACACAGTCCGTTTCCACTACGACGCCGGCTATCTCACCGCACCGGCCCTCGCCTCGGCCGGCCTGCTCCTCCTGCTCACGGCCGTCGGGGTAGCGGGGGAGATCGGCAAGCGCCGGAGCGTGCGGGGGAGCCGTGAGTCTCACGGCGGCGGGAGGGAAGGGGAGGCGTGACAGCGACGCCGGCCCGCCGGCCCACGGCGTACGACGTCGCCGATCGGTACGACGACCGTTATTTCGGCGACCTCGCCGGCCGTTATCTGCACCGCACCCGATTCGCGCGCCAGCGCGTGGCCAATGTCATGTCACTCCTACCCGGTGATCTCTCGGGGCTGCGGGTGCTCGATCTCGGTTGCGGGATGGGGACCTTCACAGTCGAAACCGCGAAACGCGGCGCCAGGGCGATCGGGGTCGATCTGGCGCCTGCCGCGCTCCCGCACGCGGCCAGAATCGCCGCTGCGGGCGGCGGCGACGCGCGCGGCGGATCCATCGCTTTCGTTCGGGCGGACGCGGCGAAGCTGCCGTTTAGAACCCATGCGACCGACCTCGTGATCGCCGCCGACTTCACCGAACACCTCGACGACGAGACACTCGCCCGCGTGCTGGGGGAAGCCGCACGCGTTTTGCGGCCGGAGGGGCGGCTCATCGTGTACACGCCGTCACCATCGCACATCCTCGAGCGACTCCGTGTGGCGGGAATTCTGCGCGACCAGGACCCGTCGCACATTGGCATGCGCACCGCCACTGAACTGGCGGCAGCGCTCGAGGCGGCGGGGTTGAAAGTCGTGCACCTCGGGTTCCTTCCGTCGCACCTCCCGGTGCTCAACACGCTCGAACGGGTGTTCGGCGCCAGCGTTCCACTCCTGCGGCGCAGGATCGGCATCGTGGCACGACGCCCGGCAGTGGAGGCGGCGTGAATACGCGCATGCGCGCATGGACGGGCAGGATCCTCAAGGCGGTCATCGTCGTCGCCATCACGTGGGGATTGTTCCGGGCCACCGGACTGGACCTGGCGCAGATCGACATGGCCGAGATCGAGCGGCTGAACCCGTCCGGCGGTCTGATGGTACTCTCTTTCGTCGGGCTCGTCGCGATGTACCTGTGGCACGCCATGCTCTGGCGACGGATCGTGACCGAGCTCTCCAGTTGTACGCTCACCCGGCGCCGTACGATTCGCGTGTATTTCCTGGCCAACCTGGGCAAGTACATCCCCGGCAAGTTCTGGCAGGTGGCTGGGCTGGCGGTGCTCGCCGGTAGGGCAGGCGTACAGCCGGTGGTGGCGGTGGCCTCAGCGCTGCTCGGCCAACTCGCCTTCCTCGTTGCCGGTCTCGCTATCGTTACGGCCCTCGTCCCGGGCGCGCTCGACCTCGGCCCCCTTCTGTGGCTCGCCCTCGCTGCCATGATCCTGGCGGGCGGGATCTATGCGGTACGACACCTGGCGCCAGTCCAGCGGATCGTTGCGGGGTTGGGTCCGCGTTTCGTCGAGCCGTTGCGCGATCTCGCACGCGTCGCCGCCGAGATCCGGGTGCCGCAGGTCACCGTCTGGTTCGTCGCCTATCTCGCGACGTGGCTCCTCCTCGGAGCCGCGTTCACGGTGTTCGTCTCCGCGTTCGTGCCGCTCGGTGGTGTCTCGGCATTCCCGCGCCTCGCAGGAATCATGGCGGCGTCGTACCTCGCCGGCTACGTCGCGATCATCGCCCCGGCAGGCGTCGGTGTCCGCGAAGGTGTCATGGGCCTCCTCCTCGCCCAGCTCATGCCGGCGCCGGCCGCCGTGATCGTGGCGGTCGCCTCCAGGATCTGGTTCACCCTTGCCGAGCTGGCACCGGTCGCCGCCATCCCGTTCCTGGATCGCAAGACGGATCCGAGCGGTGAGGAACAGCGCAGCGAGAGGCTGGTGGCGCTATGAGCATTCTCGACGGCGGTCGGGGGCTGGTCATCATCCCGACGTACAACGAGCGTAACAACATCGTCCGGATCGTTCCACTCGTCCTCAGGCAGGACGACCGCCTCGACGTCCTGATCATCGATGATGCGTCTCCGGACGGCACGGGAGAGGTGGCGGACGAGCTCGCGGAGCGCTCCGACCGCATCTTCGTGATGCACAGGCCGGGCAAGCTTGGCCTTGGAACCGCATACCTGCAGGGATTCCGTTGGGGCCTGGAGCGTAACTACGCTCTTCTCTTCGAGATGGATGCCGACTTCTCACACGACCCTTCACATCTGCCGCAGTTCATCGAAGCCGCCGAACATGCCGACGTCGTGCTCGGCTCACGGTATCTCGGCGGGCGGGTGACGGTCGTCAATTGGCCGATCTCGCGGTTGATCCTCTCGTACTCGGCGAACATCTACGCGAGGATCGTGACGGGACTCCCCGTGGCAGACGCCACGAGCGGGTACAAGTGCTTCCGTCGGCAGGTACTCGAGGCGATCGAGCTGGATCGCGTCGAGTCAGAAGGTTATGCATTCCAGATCGAGATGAGCCTGCGTGCCTGGAAGCGTGGCTTCCGCATCGTCGAAATCCCCATCGTGTTCACGGACCGCGATACGGGCGAGTCCAAGATGTCCCGTCGGATCATCTGGGAAGCGGTCTGGCGCGTCTGGCGCCTGCGCTGGCTCCAACTCCTCGGCAAGCTGTAAGCACGCGCCGCTGCGATGGCGATACCGGATCTTCTTTGGGCGTGCCCGGCATGCGGCGGAGACGCGACGCTGCGTGTCCGCGGGCGAGGAGCGGCGTGTACGGCGTGTGGAGCGCGCCTCGAGCGTCTGCGCGACGGCCGGATCTCGCTGATCGAGCTGGGAGAGCAGGGGAGGCGAACCGACCGCACGGCAGGGGAATGGACCCGCATCCTCCCGATTCCGGAAGCAGCCGGCCAGCATGTCGATCCCGGAGCAGGAGGAGAATCCGCACCGCATGATGTGGCGGTCGTTCGCCGGGCGAGCGTCGTAATGCGCGTCGCGACAGGCGCAATCCCGTTGAAGCGAAGCGGTGAGTATCTCGGCGCCATCGAGCGGATGGGCGAACGTCAGAGTGGCACGTTGACCCTCACCACGCGCTCACTGGAGTTCTCCGGCGATACTGGTACGATCACATGGCTCCTCGACGAGCTGACCGCCGTCCAGCCCAGCTCCTCGTCACTCCAGATCAAGGCACGCGCTCGCCCGGTCGTGTCAGTCCGCTTTCCATCCGATTCGCCCCGGCTCTGGGAGATCCTGCTCACGAACGGCTTGCGCGAGCTCTACCGCAGCTCGGGCCGCGGCGAAATCCTGGAGTTTCAGCCCCGTATCGTAACCCAACCGCCGAGCACACTGGCGTCGAGCGTCGCCGACCGGCTGTCCGGGACAGGTCAGCCGTCACCGAACCTCGCCAGCCACGTCGCATCGGAAGAACGGGGCGGGGACGCCGTAATTACGATCTCCAGACCTCGCCGGCCACCGATACCCGCCGCCCGCAGAGCTTCACAGTTCAACCCGGCGCGGGGCTACCGCAGCATCCAGGTGATCGTGGCATCACTATGGAGAAGCCTCGCGGGCCTGACGGTCACCGGAACGGAAAACATCCCCAGGACCGGTCCCTTCATCCTCGTCGCGAATCACCAGAGCGTCCTCGATCCCATCCTGGTCCAGGCCGTGTGCCCCCGGGTTTTGAACACCATGGCCAAGAGCACCCAGTTCGGCGCACCCGTGCTCGGGCGCATCATGGCCTATCTGCATTCCTTTCCCGTCCGCCGCTTCCAGATCGATCCGCAGGCGGTGAGGATTGCGCTTCGCAGGCTGCAACAGGGACAGGGGGTATGCGTCTATCCCGAGGGTGAGCGGAGCTGGGACGGCGCTCTCCAGCCATTCAGACTCGGCACACTACGCCTGATCCTCAAGGCGGGCGTGCCGGTCGTACCGTGCGGAATACGAGGGACGTACGAAGCCTGGCCCAGATGGGACCGAAGACTCGCCCTCGGACCCGTTTCCATAACGTTCGGTGAGGCGATCGAGTTTCCGGCTCTGCATGCGCGCGCCGACCGGGAACGCGCGCTGGAGTCGGCGGCGGATACGATTGCCGCCGCAATCAGCCAGTTGATCTGAGCCGAGCCACCTCACGGCGGCTGCCGGTCCCGGCCGACACCGGCAACATCTCGCGAAGGCAATGGCGCGAAGAACTTGCCCGGTAGCACGCCCATGTACCGCGACCATTCGAGGCGCCTTGCCGATCATCGCTATTTCGCGTCCAATGCTGGCGACAGGGGAGCCCCCGTGGACAACCCGACCACTTATCCACGCCGATCGTCGCCGCAAGTTTACATAATACATATTATGCGCGGTTACGCCGGGGCGCGCGAGTTGCACGGCTTGGGGTCTGATGGGGCTGCGGGATTACCAGAGGAAGCGCGACTTCCAGCGCACACCGGAGCCGGCGCCGCGGCGGCGAAAGCAGCCGACGCAATCGGGACATCGGAAGTTCGTCGTGCACAAGCACGGCGCGCGCAGCCTGCACTACGACCTGCGGCTCGAGTTCGGCGGCGTACTGAAGAGCTGGGCGGTACCGAAAGGCCCGAGTCTCTCCCCCGGTGACCGAAGGCTCGCGGTGCGGGTCGAAGATCATCCCATCGACTACGCCGCGTTCGAGGGTGTGATCCCGGCCGGCGAATACGGCGCCGGGCCCGTGATCGTGTGGGACTCGGGTGAGTGGGTTCCGGAGGGCGCGGTATCGAAAGCCCTCGAGCGCGGCAACCTGGCCTTCGAGCTGCGAGGTTCCAAGCTGCGGGGCACGTGGCGGCTCGTGCGGACGTCTCCGCCTGCCGGCGGCTCGAACGGTCACGAGAACTGGTTGCTGATCAAGCGGCGCGACGCCGCTGCAAGTCCGGCCGGGCGCGACATCCTCGAGGAGCGCCCTGAAAGCGTCAAAAGCGGTCGGACGCTGGAGGAGGTCGCGCGTGACGGTGGCGGTGGGAACCATGACGCGCCGCGCGGCACCAGCGCGGGGTCGAGCTCCGGACGAAGTGTATCGTCAGGCTCTCGGCGAAGAGCGGCATCCGATCCGGTAGCGATGATTCCCGGTGCTCGGCGCCGGAAGCTGCCGGCATTCGTTCCCCCTCAGCTTCCCACGCTGGTCGACGCCGCGCCGGACGGTGACGACTGGCTCCACGAGCTGAAGTTCGAC
>DATMSC010000422.1:0-4442 GCA_035565595.1 Longimicrobiales bacterium
TCCGGTGCGACGCCCCGCCCGGTGTCCTGCACGGCGATCTTCAGACGGCCATCCTCGACGCCCGCCGAGAGGCGAACCCAGCCCTCCTCCGTGAATTTCAAAGCGTTCGACAGCAGGTCGAGGAGCACGTGACGCAACCGGCTGGGGTCCGTCCGAATGGTGACCTGGTCCTGCGGCTTCTCGACGCGGAACTCCAGACCTCGCTCCTCGATCATCGGCCGCATGGACTCCGCCACGTCATCGATCAGCTCCGCAAGGTCCAGCTCTTCGAGTCTGGGCTTTTCGGTCCCGATCTCCGTCCTCGAATACGCGATGATCTCTTCGACGATCCTGAGCAGATCCTCCGCCCTGCGGCTGATGCGCATGAGCTGGTCGCGCTGCGCCGGATTGAGCGGCCCCGAGACTTCATTGCCCAGCAGGTCGGCGTAGCCCATGATCGCGGTGAGCGGGGTCCGGAGCTCGTGGCTCATGACTGCGAGGAAACTGGACTTCGCGCGGTTGGCGTCCTGCGCATTGCGGTACCGTAGCGACTGGTCGACGGCAGCGGCGGCCCGGGCCGCGAGGTCGGAAGCGAGTGCGAGGTCATCGTCGTCGAAGGCGCGGTCGACGGAGAAGAAGGTCACCGCGCCGATGATCCGATCCCGCGTGGTCATCGGCGCGGCGATCAGCGAAGTGATGCCGAGATCCGCCAACGCCTCGACCTCGCTCTCGACCATCCCGGTTTCGCGGAGTGCCTCCGGCGTGACGTTCCGCCACAGTTCCGCTTTCCCGGTGCGGATCACGCGATTCCACGGCGCCGGCGAGTCGGTGTTTGCCTGGTTCTCGCGGTCGAGGGCGACGAGGCGCTGCGGCCTTTCCCGATCGGCGTGCGAGGACGCGATGCGACGCACTGTTCCGTCCTCGACCACGTCGACAGTGCACCCATCGGCTATCTGCGGCACGGCGAGGTCGATGACCTGCTGGATCGTGGTCTGGTAGTCGAGCGAGGAGGCCAGGATCGCGCTGCTCTCGGCAAGGAAGCCGAGGCGGTGTTCGGCGCGCTGCCGGTCTGCGCCCTCGATGGCGATGGAGACGAGGTCGGCAATAGAGCCCGCGAAGCTCGCTTCCTCCACCGTCCAGCTGCGCCGGGGGCCGACGTGCTCGAAACACACGATCCCGATCATGTAGCCCCCGGTCCGTATCGGCGCATCGAGCATGGAGCTGATCCCGAGAGGCGCGCAATACGATTCGGCTAGCTCGGCGGTGCGCGGGTCTGTGTACACATCGTTGATGGCGAGTGCTCGCTCCTCGTCGAGGGCGGCCATGTAGGAAGGCACGCTTTCCACGTCGAGGAGCGTCCCGGCCGAGTGGCTCTCTCTCGACCGCTCGAAGACGTCGTGCAGCTCGATCCGGGTCCGCTCGTCGTTGAAGAACCACACGCCGACGCGTTCCGTCCGCATCATCGCTGCGGCGGCCTCGGCGATGCGGGCAATGGCCGAGTCGAGGTCCACCCGATCGGAAATCCTCTGCCGGGCGAGGTGGAAGAGCATCTCGTTCTGGATGCTCACCCGCCGGGAACGTTCCCGCAGCTCCCGCTCGGCGTGGGCGCGCGCAGCGACGTCCCGGAAGCTCCAGACCCGACCGCTCAGCTCCTCCCCGAGCCACTGCGGCCGGGAGTACATCTCGAAAACTCGCCCGTCGAGGAACTCGAGAACGTCGAAGCTGTCCGTGGGCTGCATCCTCAGCGACTCGTGCAACCCGGCCATGAGCGTTTCCGGATTCTTGAGTTGCTTGGCCATGTGGCGTCGCAGCTCGGTCTCCTGCCCCGCTTCGATGGCGATGAAGTCGGGGATCCGCCACAGCTCGACGAACCGCCGATTGAAGGTCGTGATACGACCTTCCATGTCGACGGCCAGGATGCCGTCGGCCGTGGCGTCGAAGGTGGCGCGGAGGAGCGAAAGCGAGGTCTGCAGCGCGATTTCCGTCTCACGGCGCTGCGTCACATCTTCGGCGACGCCGATGGCGATTCGGCGCCCGTCCAGGTCGAGGACGGACGACCCCCGCAGCCAGAGCCAGCGGACCTCGTCATCGGACCTCCGTACCCGGAACTCGACGTTCGGCGAGTCGTTGTTGGCCGCGCTCCGCGCCAGTTCCTCCGAGACCCGGGCGCGATCACGCTCGTCGACGGCAAGCTGCCACGACCCGGGGTCCACGTACAGTTCGTCCACATTCCTGCCGAGGATCCGCTCGTACGAGGGGTTGACGTAGAGGACGCGCAGCGTCGCGACATCGTATATCCAGACGATCTCCCGGATGTTTTCCACGATGAGCCGGAAGTCGACGGCGATGTCGGGCATTGCAGGTTGTTCTCGGGACGAGGCGTCGTCAGCCATCGGCCGGTAGCCCGAGGTTGCCGGGTGGAAGTGGACGAAATGCGGGGATGTCGCAAGGCGCGGGCCACGGCGGGTTGCATTGCCGTGGGGAAAAGGCGCAGCGGGTGTCAGGACGGTCGGATGTCCTCGGCGCGGCGGGGTCGGAGGACCCAGGTCGGCGAGTCCGCCGAAGGGACGAGCAGCCCGGTGATGTCGAAGCGGTCGCCGGGGCCGGGTCGGAAGGCATTGAAGCGCTGCTCCTCCATGAGGACCTCGAGTGGTCCGGAGCCATCGTCGACCACGACCCGGCGATATCTTCCGACGACGTCTGCGGAATCCGCGACGACGGCGCGCGTCACGCGTATGAGGGCGGCGTCGAGTGCGCCGTCGGCCGCCGTGGCGGCCTCACCGGTGGACACACCTGGCACCAGCCAGCCGCCCGCCGCCCGCGCGATCCTGAACGCGCGTACGTCGTCGATCACCGGCTGGCCGTTCACGATCCGCCGCGTGCCGAGGAGGCGCACGCTATCGTCCTCGACGATGTCCACGGGACGGACGAGTGTGGCCCGGAGCAGCCGGTCGCCGGCTGCGATGTGGAGGCTGGAATCGCTGAAGACGCCCCAAGTGTTGAGCGCCACGCCTTCGACGAAGACCTTCCTCCCCACCGGCAGATCCTCGCGGAACTGGCGGATCCCGGCGAACGGATACGTGACGGAGGTCGTGACAGGGATGGAGTCGCCGGGCTGGAGGCGAACCTGGTGCGGGTTCAGGAACATGACCTGGATCGTGTCGCCGATTGCCGCGTGTTCGAAAACGAACCGGTATTCGCCGACGGGCACGCCCGGGAACAGAAAGATCCCGGAGCCGTCCGTAACGGAGTGGAGCACGTTCACCGGGTGCCGCGTGAGTGCCAGGTGCACGTTCACGCCGGCGAGCGGCGTGTCGCCGTCGTCCATCACGCCGGTGCCGTTGCGGTCGAAGAACACGATGCCGCCAATATCGCCGGTGGCAGTGACCTCGAGGATACGGTCCTCCAGCGTGGGATCGCACGCAGCGGCCAGGACCAGGATTGGGAGCAGGAGCTTCCTCATGGGCGTCGCCGGGAATCAGTAGTCCAGCCGGAACCCGATGCGGAATGCGCGGCCGCTCGTCCGGCGAGCCAGCGGTTCTCCGAAATCGGGATTCGTCGCCAGTGGCAGCGCGACAGTACCGGCTGCGGGGTTCGATACGAGCGGATTGTCCGGGTCGACCAGGTAGAGTGCGGCGTCCAGCTCAGTCGAAACCGATTCGACCAGGTTGACCGCGTCCAGGGTGAGCGCGATGCGATAGCGGTCGTTCGCCACGACGGTCGCCGACAGTCGCGCATCCATGCCGTGAATGGCCGGCCCGCGGCAGGAGTTTCGTTCGGCAAAGGTGCCGGCCTGATCGGCGAGGCATGGCCAGCGACCCAACAGCGCGCCGATACCATCGATGCGATCGTCGACGAACGCCGGGTCGTTGCGTGCGGAGCCGTCCCCGTTGGCATCTACGCCCGGGCGGAATCCCGGTGTGAAAGGCACGCCCGAGCGATAGGAGTACGCACCGGCGATCCTGACCTCGAAGGGGAGCGGAAGCCGGAGCGCGGCCGTCGCGACGAATCTGTGGGGTATGTCGAAATCGGAAGTGCCGTATCGCCAGTCCGGTCCCCCGTCGGCTCCGGGGAGCGGCGGGAGCTGCGCGTCCGGAACGAATGCGCCGCCTGCTGGCCAGTCGTCCAGCGTTCGGGAGTAGGTATACGACGCGGCGAGGTCCACTCCGGGTGCGGGCGTGCCCTGCGCCGAGAGGGTAACGCCCCGATATTCGGACCGGCCATCCGCGTTGACCGCCGATACCGCATCGAAGTCCGAGAATCGCCGGTTCGTCCCCGGCTCGACGGCGACCAGCGAGCCGTGCCGGATGAGCGAGCCGTGCACGGCCCGGCCATGCTGGTCGCTCGCGACCGGCTGTGGGAGCAGGTTCAGGTCGTACCGCCGTGGGAGGAAGTCCGTGCGGCGGATTTCGGCGCTGACGCCAACGAACCACCCCGGGCCGATTCGCCGGGAAATGCCCGCG
>DATMSC010000423.1:0-2829 GCA_035565595.1 Longimicrobiales bacterium
GGCGGCTGGCGTCGGCGTTCCCGGCGAAGCCCCGGGTCGGAAGCGCCGCCGGGAGCCCGCAGTCGCCGCGCGTGGGCGCATCAGGGCGCTGCTGAGGCTGTAGGACGGCATAGGGCTTAGGCCAGGGCTGGGCCGAGGCTAATGGAGGGCCGGGCGGGAACGCCCGGCCCTCCATTTTATGCGTCGCTGGACAATGCACCGGTGGATTGAAGGCCGCGGGAATGGGAACTGGACGTGTACGGGAGGGCCGCGGGTTGGGAGTGCGTCGGTGCAGGCGCGCCTCCCCCACCGTCATCCCGGGGGTTGGCCGGGCCCCGTGGCCGGGCCAGCAACCCGGGGTCCACCTGCCGGCAGCCCTGTCATATGTCCTGACCCTAGCTGATGCGGTACGGCTGGCGATGCGAAAACCGGGCTCGGGCGCGGGCGCGGGCTCGGGGGTCTCCTCCGTGAGCACCCCTCTCGCCTCGCCCAGCGGCGTGCCTTTCGGCAGATCCGCCTGACACGCCACGAACACCGGCACCCCCGCAGCCGCCGCGGCGGCAAAGGTCCGCAGCGACCAGTGCCGGGCCCGGTCATCGTTCAGGAGCGCGAGGAGCCGTGACTCCACGTCGGATCGGCCGCGGATGAGGCCAGGCGCACCGGCCAGGAGCGGCGCCGACCGGTGCCCGGCCACGTCGAGGAGGAGCGATCCGTAAGCCCGCCGACGGACGCCACGCGGCCACCTCCGCTGGCGTGGTTACGCAGGGAGAAAATCCGAATTTGTCAAGTACCCTTCGGAGAGCTGTTTTACGAATTCTTGCCAGGTCCGCACGCGGCCTCTAAATTGCGCCGCGCTCTGGAGGCGCCTGCGGGGAGCCTGTCCCCGCCGGGCGCTGATTCCATTGAAATGGTGGAGGCCGAGCATTTGAAATTTATGCAAATATTGAGGAGTCGATCCGTACTACTTGCAGGTATTGTCGTGCTTGCCGGAGCCGCAGAGGCGCGGGCGCAGGAAGTGGCGACGGGTGAGATACTCCGCGCCTGCTACATCCCCGGAACGGGCACCGTCTACCGGATCGGCGCCCCGGGATTGCCGGGATCGTGTCTCTCCGAGGCCCACGTCGAATTCTCCTGGAACGCGGAGGGGACGCCGGGCGAGCCTGGCCCCGAGGGGCCGCAAGGTCCCGCCGGGCCGGCCGGTGAACAGGGGGTGCCAGGGCCTGCCGGGCCGCAGGGGCCGGAAGGGCCTCCGGGACCTCCCGGACGCGAAGGACCACCCGGGCCGCAGGGCCCCGCTGGCCCGCAGGGGCCGCGAGGGTTCCAGGGACAACAGGGTCCCCCGGGACCCGCCGGACCTCAGGGGCCGCCAGGGCCGCGTGGGCTACAGGGCGCCCCAGGTCCCCAGGGCCCCGCCGGCCCCCAGGGTCCTCAAGGGCCGCAGGGTCCGCAGGGACCGAAGGGAGACACCGGTCCTCAGGGCCCCCCTGGCGATTCTCAGCTGCCGTGCAGCGGGTGCATCGAGAACTCGTGGCTGAAGACGCTCACCGCGACGGGGCTGGTCGCCAACTCCGCCACGTCGGCCACGAGCGTGAACACGGCCAATGCCATCGTCACGCGGGACGGCAACGGCGACTTCGCGGCGCGCGCCATGACCTTCGAGTTCCTCCGCACGTCCCTGAGCCAGGCCTCAACGCGCACGGTCCTGTTGAACCAGAACGACGTGCCATTTCTCCGCGCAGGAGCGGACAACATGTTCCTGGGCGAAAACGCAGGTGAGTCCGCCACCGTGGCCGCCGAGAACGTGGGGATCGGCGACGCCGCCCTGCGCAGCCTGACGGCCGGCACTCGGAACACGGCCGTGGGCGCGGCGGCCGCCGCCTCGATCACCACGGGGCTGCGCAACACCGCCGTAGGGACGTTGGCCCTCTCCTCCCTCACGACCCAGAACGGCAACACCGCCGTGGGGAACTCGGCGCTCACGGTTCTCTCGGCCGGGGCGGGGAATATCGCCGTCGGCGACGGCGCAGGTGCGGCGCTCCTAAGTGGGAGCAACAACATCTACATCGGCAACGCCGGCGTGACGGTGGAGGACCAGCGGATCCGCATCGGCACGGACGGAACGCACGTCGCCACCCATATCGCGGGCATCCGGGGAACGACTACCAACGCGGCCGACGCGGTCCCGGTGCTCATTTCCAGCCAGGGGCAGCTTGGGACCATCAGCTCGTCGGCGCGAGTGAAGCACGACATCGCGGACCTGGAGGCGCTGAGCTCACGCATCCACGAGCTGCATCCCGTGTCGTTCCGCTACCTGCCGTCGATCGACCCCGGTCAGACGCTCATGTACGGGCTCATCGCCGAAGAGGTCGAGGAGGTGATGCCTGAGCTGGTGGCGCGGGACGCGGACGGTCAGATCGAGACGGTCAAGTACCACCTTCTCGCCCCCCTCCTCCTCGCCGAGGTGCAGCGGCTCCGGCGCGAACTGGATGCCTCGGCCACCGATGTCGGGGAGCTCCGGGCGAGCCTCGAGGCCGCCCGGGCGCGAGAGGCGCGGCTCGAATCCACGATCGTCGGTCTGGAGGCCATCATCGCGGAGCTGAAGACCGGGCACGCGGCCGCGATCGCTGGCCTGGAGGCGAGGCTCGATGCCGTTGTCGCCGGGCTCCGGGGCGGTGGTACCGTTGGCGGTCTGGCCCATGCCGCGGCCGGGAATGACGGAGCGGCGCACTGATGAGGCCGATGATGACAGCCGGTCGCACTCGGGCAGTGGCCGCCGCCGCCATCGCGGCGGTCGTTGCCGCGTGCGAGAGTGACGCCACGGGACCGCCCACCACGAGCCTCTGCCCGACG
>DATMSC010000424.1:0-2709 GCA_035565595.1 Longimicrobiales bacterium
GGGGGCGGCGGTGCGAGCTGCGCATTTGCGAACTGCTCGTGGGGCAGGGGAGAGGAGCGAGGGGCGTGGCCCGTCGTCTCCTCCGGGAAGCGTGTGCCCGGAGCGGCGCTGATTTCGCCTCCGCGATGGCGCCGTTCAGTACCGCGGAGGCGAGTGTCCTCCTGGCGAGCGGTTTCATCCCGGTCCCACGCCTCGGGCCGGTCCTTACCATCCGGCCGCTCGCCGCATCGGAGGACGAAATCCGTGCGCTCCTCCGGCGATCGAGCTGGGGGGCGACCATCGGAGACCTCGAGGTATTTTGAACGGCATAGGGCCAGGGCTGGGGCTAAGGCCAGGGCTAATGCGTTCGTCGTGCGGTGGAGCATTCGTCGGAGGTTGGCACCTGCGGGGGATTTACTCCCTTCGCCCCGGGGGACCGGCAGGCGAAGGTATCCCGGCGAGGCACCGGAACTCGGCCGCACACGATGAAATCACCGGCAATTAGCCCCAGCCCTGGCCTTATGCCGTCGGAATGACTGTCGCAATCCACCAAAGGGTGACGGGGGGCGACGCCGGCGAAGGTAGCCCGGCGAGGCACCGGAACTCGGCCGTACACGATGAAATCGCCGGCAATTAGCCCTAGCCATAGCCCCAGCCCTAGCCCTATGCCGTCCAAATGCTGTTCACGCTAAAAAAGATCATTGGCGCGCTGATCATGCCGTTCAGCGCCGGCGCAGCGGTCCTCGTCGCCGGCGTGGTTCTGCTCTGGCTCGCTCCTCGCCGGATGCTCGGTCGTGTGCTGGTCACGGCGGGAACGGCGTTCCTGCTCGCCTCGGGATGTGGTCCCCTCACCAACGCGCTCGTCCGCCCGCTCGACACGTCGTATCCCGTGGCAGACATCGCCACGATGCCGTCAGTAGGATGGGTGGTGGTGCTGGGGAGCGGACATCACAACGATCCTTCGCTGCCACCGACAATCCGCCTGACTGGACAGGCGCTGTCGCGACTGGTGGAAGGAATACGGATCCACAACGCCATGCCGGGGAGCCGGCTCCTCGTCTCCGGAGGCGCGGTCTGGGATTCGGTCGCGCACGCGAACGTCCTCGCCGAAGCGGCACTCGTACTGGGCGTGGATTCCGCGGCGATCGTCGTCGAGCCACGTCCCCGCGACACCGACGACGAAGCCCGCCTGATCGGCGAACGCATCGGCTCCACCCCGTTCGTGCTGGTGACGTCCGCGTCCCACATGCCTCGCGCCCTCGCACTCTTCCGGGCGCAGGGGACGAACCCCATCCCCGCACCCACCGACTTCGGCTCCACCCCGCAAATCACCCTTCGACCCGAGGCCTTCCTCCCCACCTCCAGCGGGCTGCGCAACAGCGAGCGCGCGGTCAAGGAGTACGTCGGCAGAATCTGGGCGTGGCTCACGCAGTAGCCGCGCATGGTTCGCCGCAGGTGCCGCGACTTCCGGCAGATCGGCTTCGAGAAATCACCGTATGCGGCATGGTGCCGCAATGTCGGTCGGCGTGAGGCGTGAAGCCGCCGAGCCGTCGTTGTCCGGCGCACCGGGTGACTCACTCTGCTATGGCCGTGACCCCGAACGCGGTTTAGCTTCCACCCATGGATCCTCAGCTCGCCGCTGAAATCGACGCCCGCGTGGATGCGCGCGTTCAAGCGTGGCTCACCGGCTTCGAAGCTCGCATCGACGCGAAGTTCGCCGAGTTCGTCGCCGTGATCGCCGAGCACTTCGCGCGTATGGACCGGCGTTTCGACGCGCTCGAGCAGCGGATGGACCTGCTCGAGCAGCGAATGGATCGGCTCGAGCAGCGGATGGACGCGCTGGAACAACGGGTTGGCGCGCTCGAGAAGCGAATGGGGACGCTCGAGGAGCGAGTCGCGCGGATGGAGGCTGAGTTCCGTGACCGGTTCGACTCGATCGACGAACGGTTCGCGACAATGGAGCTCCGCATGGATGCGTTCGAGAATCGCGTCACGGAAGCGGTGAATCGGTTGCAGGATGAGGTTGCAAATCTCACGGCCCGGGTTGCGACTCTTTCGGAGCGTGTCGACCGGCTGTCGGATCGGGTGGACGGCATGGGCGACCGCCTCGACCGCATGGAGCTAGCACAGGTCGATCTATCCAGACGTGTGGATGGTCTTGCCGACGTCATGCGCCAGCGCTTCCGTCTGGTCAACGAGCGACTGGCGCTGCTGGCGTGAGCGAACCGGTCAGCGGGCGCCGGTACTGATTCCGGCTTGTCCAACGGCGGTGGCGCCTTGACTGCACCGGCGCTCGTTTCAGTGCTGGTACCGTGTCACGATCACGCGGCGGTGCTGCCCTGGGCGCTGGCGTCGCTCGTGGCCCAGACGCACCAGGAGTGGGAGTGTCTGGTCATCGACGACGGCTCCGCCGATCGGCCGCGGGACGTGGTCGACAGGTTCGAAGACCCACGCATTCGGTACATGCGGCTGGACCGGAATCGCGGACCGGCGGCCGCCCGGCAGCTCGCGCTCGAGCATGCCCGCGGCGACTTCATAGCCATGCTCGACGCGGATGACTGGGCGTACCCGACGCGGTTCGAGACCCAGCTCGCCGCATTTGCCGCTGACCCGGATCTCGCCGCAGTCGGGAGCGGCATGGCGGTGGTCGACGCGGACAACCGCCTCCTGGGCGTCCGTGGCGCCGTCGACCAGGAGGGCGTGTCATACGGGATGCGCGCTCTGCCGGCG
>DATMSC010000425.1:0-3316 GCA_035565595.1 Longimicrobiales bacterium
AGGGAACTCATGGTGCGGGTAATTTCGCCCTGCCCATGAAGACTGGCAAGCCGCGGCGACTCACGGATACCGGCCCGGTTTCTGCACCAATCGACGGAGGAATCCACCCGTGGCGCATGGCCTGGAGCGAGGATGGTAGAGGCCAACTGTGTGTTCTGCCGCATCATAGGCGGCGAGGAAATGGTGAGCATCGTGCACGAGGATGACCGCGCGATCGCTTTCCTGGATGTGCAGCCGCTCACCCCCGGGCATACGCTGATCGTTTCACGGGACCACTACCCGACGATCCTCGACGTTCCCGATGACGTAGCCGCACACTGCATAGCGGTGGCCAAACAGCTCGTCCCGGGGATCCGGCGGGCCACGGGCGCCGATTCGGTCAACCTGTTGAGCGCGAACGGTACCGGCAAAGCCCACGACGTCTCGCACTTCCATCTGCACCTGATCCCGGTGCCGGGAGGCCGGCCGTTCACGCTGCGCTATCCGGCCGATGACGGCGCGATCCCTTCTCGATCAGAGCTGGATGTCATGGCCGCGCGCATCGGCCGCGCAATCCAGGACCGGGGCATCGCGGGCGGGGCGGCGGTGGAGCCGGCCGGCTGACCGGGTCCGAAAGGACTGCTGCCCCGGCGTGAAAGCCCTCCGACTCCGCCGGAGCTCTCCCACGCGGATGCGAGCCTGTCGAACGGGGCCGTGAGCAGCGATGGTCGTTGAATTTGACGTCAGTCTTGTCGAGGAACTCCAGCTCGTCGATGCGGACGGCCGCCTTTGCGGGCGTGCTCCGGACGACGACGACGCCACTCCGTTCGCCGGGACGGTCGCCGATGCGTGCGTTCACCTTGCGCACCGTCGGCGCCGGGCACGGTTGGCGGCGACCGAACGCGGGCTGAGCACCATGGCCGCCGGAATCCACCCGGCGGGGCACGCGAGTCTTCACCCGCCCCGCCAGGCGGAGCGCCCTAATGGTACGATCGATACCGGGACGACAGACCTCTTTGACATGCGGATCCGCATCGCCATGCCCAGTCGCGAGATGGCTGTCAGGGCGATGTGCGGATCAGCACCGTACCTTCCGGCTCTCCTCGCACTCGCCGGCAGCTCGCCCTTCCACAGGGGCGAGGATACCGGCTACACCAGCTTCAGGACGGTCCGACGTGACGTCTTCCCGCGCGTGGGGCCGCCGCTACCGGTGGCAACGGCGGACGAGTTCGATCGTCTGGAGCGACTCTTCATGGGGCCGGGCGGTCCCGGCGAAAGGCCGCTGGCCTGGGACGTCCAGCCGGTGGTGGGTGGGGCGACGCTGGAATTCCGGCTCTTCGACGCGAATCCTTCGCTGGAGCTGGTGGCGTTCCTGGCGGCGAGCGCGCGGGCGCTGGCCGCACTCTTCGCCGACAAACCACCGGCATTGCCGTCCGGGCTCGAGATCCAGGTCCTCCGCGAGAACCGCTGGCGCGCAGCGCGCTACGGTCTCGTCGCTCCGTTCCTCCGCCCGGACGCCCGCCCTGTGACGTGGCCAGCGTCGGCCGCCGCTACGGCACTGGCTGAACGGCTGGAGCCCGTCGCCGACCGTCTCGGCGATGGTGACCACATCCGTCAACTCCCGACGCTGCTCGAAGCCGGTACAGCGGCGGACGCGATGCGCGCCGCATACAGCGAGGCCGGCTCCGTCCGCGCCGTCGTCGACTGGCTGGTTCGGACGACCGGCGGCGACGCCTGACGGCGAGTCACAGTCCCGCCCTTGCGGCTACATCCAGGAACTGCAACAGGATGCGGTGCGTGAGGCCCCAGATCACGTGCTCGCCGTAGCGGATCGCCGGAAAAGCTGCCCGACTGCCCTCCCGCTCGATCAGGAACTCGTCGACCGCGCCTTCGTCCGCGAGCGCCGGCAGCGGCACCCACATCGCCGCCGCAACCTCGCGCGGATCCGGCTCCGCCGCCGCGTGGACCGGCACGGTGACGACGAACGGCGCTACCAGGACCGGCGGCAGCCGCGGTGACTGCGGGCTGACCTCGTCGAGCGCGCCCACGAACTGTGCGTGCCTGGTGAGCCCGGCGCCGACCTCTTCGCGGGTCTCCCTCATGGCCGTCGAATAGAGGTCCGCGTCGCCGGCGGAGCGTCGGCCGCCCGGCAGCGCCATGTGCCCGGACCATGGGTCCGCGTGCCGCTCCGCCCGGCGGATCAGGAGCAGCTCCATCGTCGCCCGGGGCCGGAGCACGAGCGCGACCGCGGCTTCGATGATGCCGGGCGCCCTGTCGGCGCGGGCGGCCGGCCGTGCCTCCAGCTCCCGCCGGAGGCGGGCGATGCGCATGTCGTCGAACATATCGCAAGTGTAGCGCTGAAACCGGGTTCGCGGCCAGTAGCGGACCGCTGTCGGAAGCGCGGGTCTGGACCCGCAGTGACGGGTTCGCGCCAGACCGGAGGTGGATCCTGGGCGGTCCCGGAAGTGTATGAGCGCGCGTGAGATCCCATGACGTCGGCGGCAAGCGCGGACGCCGCCAACGGATCCTCGAAGCGTATGGCTTCCGCTGCGTTTATTGCGGCGCCGTCCTTCCCGCCGACCGCTTGACGCTGGACCACGTGGAACCCAGAGTCAAAGGTGGTGATCGCTCCGATGGCAACCTCGTGGCGTGCTGCGTACCATGCAATCGGGCCAAGGGAGGCGCACCGGCATGGGCGTTCCTGGCTCGCCGCCCGGAGCTGAGGGCGAATTTCCTGAGCTTTGCCACAGGCGTCTGGCCACGGCTGAGACGGGCCGTGATCGACGCCGCGCGCTCCGATACGGAGTGACGTAACGCCGGATCGTTCTCGCACGGCCCGCACCTCCGCGGGCCGTGCTTTCGCAGGCGCATTTTCCCCGTGTGCTCCCGATGAGGGGTCTGCTAGCGTTCACGACCGCCTGGGTGATGGCCGGCATCCTGCTGGTTGCCGGCTGCGGTGCCGACCAGCACGCCGGCCTGGGTCCGGATGTGCGGCGGGAGCTGGTCGCAGGGCGCGAATACGCAGACCGCCTCGCCGAGTCGGGTCGGCGGTCCGTCGACGTCGACGCGGAGCTTGCCGTCGCCATTGGCTATCTCGAAAGACACCGCATCGGTCTCGGCGGGCCGTTCCGCCTCCTCGACCAGGTCCTCACCGATCCGCGTCTCGGTGAGGGGACGCGTAGCCGTCTCGCCTGGGCGCTCCTCGCGCTGACCGTCGATGGTGCAGGTTATCAGGTCGACCCGGCCGCCCTCGACCGCATGGGGCCAGCCGGTCTCGAGAACGTCCCCGGTGCCGGAAGGCACCACCTCGAGCTGATCGAAGTCGCAATCGCGGAGG
>DATMSC010000426.1:0-6397 GCA_035565595.1 Longimicrobiales bacterium
GATCCGGCCGTCGAGCGTGGGGCTGCCGAGGGAGGTTGCCTGGCCGGCGAGCAGCTCGAGCCGCGAGCGCTCGTGCAGCGCGTAGGCGACGCCGGCGCCGAGGTACACGCCTTCGGCACGGTTGTACCGCAACACCGACGACGCGCCGGGGACGTAGAGCCGGAGGCGAGGCAGCCCGCTCAGGTAGCGCTGGCCGGCGAGCTCGAGCGCCCGGCGGCGGACCGCTTCCAGCGATGGCGGCGGCGTGAGGCCGTACGCCTGGATGCCGTCCATGAGACCTTCGGTGAACGGATAGGTCTCGCGCTCGCTCGCCGGTGCGGCGGTGACCGGGGCACCGGCGAACAGAGCGATCGGAAGTCCCTGATTGAACTCGTACCCGTCGACGCGCAGCACCCCCTGGATGACGGCGCCAGTGGGAAAGTCCAGCTCCGGGAGCTGGCGCCGGATTTCGACCCGCTGCTCGTACGGGAGCCAGTGGCGGTCGTTCCAGAGGCCGTTCTCGAGCGAAACGCGGATGTAATCGAGTCGCGGGTCGACGTACGACGCGGGCGTGAAGGTGAACTCGAGCCGGACGATGTCGGCGCGGGCGCGATCGAGGAACATCGAGCCGATGATCCCGGGGCTCGTAAAGTCCTTGGGCTTCACCTCGACCTCGTAGACCCGGATCGGTTCGGGCGCACCCGGCAAGCGAAGCGTGAGTGAATCGGCGAGCCGGAAATCGTAGACGCCCTCGGCGCCATCGGCCGCGGGGTGCGGCACCTGGCTCACCTCGTCGCCATCGCCCATGCGGATCGCGTCGCCGAACTCGTCGTGCACGATCGTCAGATGGTCCAGGTGATAGCGCTGGCGATTCGGGAGATGGCTGACATCGCGCATCCCGACGATGCGCTGTTTGACCATGTCGGGCGCGGCCCAATAGACCTCGACCGCGACCTGATCGACCTTGATCAGCGTCCGGTCGTCGGAGCCGCGCCAGTCCAGGTAGAAGTAGACGTGGCCCTGGGCGAGCGCGCTGTAGTCACGGAGCTCCGCGTCGGCGTACGGCTGTGCCCGGCGCTCCCTGGCGCGCGCGACGAGCTCCAGCGCGGGGGGCGAGTTCCACCCCGAGTCGAGGACCTCGTCTGTGGCGGCGGCGGCGCTCTGCGCGGGTGTCCACGCGGGATAGATCAGGACGGCGGCGGCTGCCGCAAGCAGCGTCGCGGCCGCGCGCGCGGCGAGCGAAACGGGCAAGCTCATGACTGACCGGTCAGCGGTGGTTGCACTTCGGCGTACTCGCCTACGGAAAGGTCCAGTACAGGAACCGGTGTGCCGGTGTTCCCGCGTCGCCGAACCGTCGCCGCAGGACGCCGGGTGGAGATGCGTTGGACCGGCGAGTGCCGCGAAGGCGCGCCCGCTCCCGCCGGGGAGCGGCACGCGTCCAGGGCTGTGGGTTGCTAGTTCGCGCTCCAGAAGGTGGCGAGCGCTTCACCGTCCGGGCTCTCGCGGAGTTTTTCGAAGGCGCGGTTCCGGATCTGACGGATTCGTTCCCGCGTGACACCGAGCAGTGAGCCGATCTCCTCGAGCGTCCGCTCCTCGCCGTCATCGAGACCGTAATACAGGTAGAGGATCTTGCGCTCCCGTTCGGTGAGGTACTTCTCGAACATGCGGTCGAGGAACTCGCGGCGGGCCTGGTATTCGACCTGTTCCTCGATGTCCTCGGTGTCCGCACCAGCGAAGCGCTCACCGAAGGATGCGCTGTCGCGGTCGCCCCGATCGATCGGCGCGTCGAGCGAGAGCTCGGAGGCGGCGACCCGGCGCAGTGCGCGTACCGTGTCGATCGGCTCCGCCATCTCCTCAGCGATTTCCTGGTCGCTCGGTGTGCGTCCGAGAATCTGCGTGAGGGCGGTTTCAGTGCGGGAGAGCTTGACCAGGTTCGAATTCTGATTGAGCGGAATGCGTACGGAGCGGGTCTGTTCGGCGAGTGCCTGGAGTACGGTCTGACGAATCCACCAGACTGCGTAGGAGATGAATTTCACGCCCTTGTCGGGATCGAACTTCTTGACGGCCTTGAGCAGCCCTTCGTTCCCGATGCAGACCAGCTCGGCGAGGCCCAGACCACGCCCTTGGTACTTCTTCACGTAGGAGATGACGAACCGGAGGTTCGCGGTCACGAGCCTTTCGGCGGCTTCCTTGTCGCCATTTCGGGCTCGCCGCGCCAGCGCTCGCTCCTCCTCCGGATCTTCGATCAACGGATACTTCTCGACGTCGAAGAGATACTGATCGAAGGAGTCCAACGCGCGGGAGTTCAAGAACATGGTTTGTGATCCTGAGTCTCGTGGAGCCGAAACTGGAAAAGCAGCGAGTTTCGCCGCAGAGCGGCGCCCGCTGCTTCTAGAGAGTGGCTTGAGCGGCCTCGATTGCGCCACAATCCGCACCTGGTCTGACCATCGATGCCGTTACGACCATAGACGAGCAGAATATAGACACGACCTCCCGGCGTGTAAAGGACCCGGATATCGGCGGATCGGTGGTCGGCGCAATGGGATGGGCGGCTCGGTGGGGGGGTGTTGGCGCCTCAACCGTCGGCGTTGTCGGACAGGATCTCGCGTATTGCGGCGGCGGCCGGCGGCCCATCCTTGAAGAGAAAAACAGTATAATTGCCGGCGCTGCTCTCCACGTCCACGACATCGGCCCAGAAGCCGGGACGGAGTCTGGCCGCATGGGCGGCGGGCAGCGGTCGGTGGCGCGGGCCGAAGAACGAGCGGTAGACGAAGTACACGCCCTCGGGTGTAGCGACGAGCCAGCCGTGCTGGTACGCTCCGATCCCGCGCAGCCCCCGGACCGATGCTCGGGCTACGCGGTGCGGGCCGAACCCTGCTGGCGGGCGGGGCGCGGCGCCACGCAACGCCGGCGGGAGTCGTTCCGTGGAATGCCAGCTCCTGGGATGGAATAGACTCCGTAGCCTGGCGCCCATGGCGCGGATGCCGAGGAGGAAGGCGCGCCAGAGGACGGGGCCCACGAGCATCGTCAGCAGGACCGCGGTCGCCGCAACTGCTGCAGCCATTGCGGGATTTCGAATCACTGTGACCGCGATCGCCACCGCGACGGCGTCCTCGACGAGGCTGAATGCGGGGCTGAGGCGTCGCCAGCGGGAGGCGTGTACGGCGAGCCTGAGTCCGGCCTTGGAGCCGTGGGCGGAGAGCGCGACACCGGCGGCGAGGAGTCCGCCCGCGACCTGGACCTCAGGTGCGTACGCGGCGGCGGCACCGACCGCAAGCAGCGCCGCGGCGCCGGGCCGGATGAACGTGTGGATCGTGTCCCAGACCGAATCGACGTACGGGATCTTGTCCAGGACGAACTCGACGATGTAGAGCGCGGCGGCACTGCCGATGACGAGCGGTTGCTCGAGCGTCGCGAGCTCCGGCGGCAGCGACGCGAGGGGGCCGAGCCGAGTTGCCAGCCCGAGCACGGCGATCGTCGCGTAGAGGTTGATGCCGCATGCGAACGCCAGCCCGGTGAGCTGCCCGATGAGGATGACGGGCTCGCTGATCATCTGACGTGCGGAGCGACGGACGCAGCTCGTCGCGTCCGGGCCGGGTACAACGTCGAGTGTGGCATCGGCTCGAACGTACCCCGGCGCGCGCGCACGCCGCAAGCCGATGGGGATGCGTGCTCAGGCTGGCGCGCTGGTTACGTGCCGTGCGGGCGGGAAGATGACCGGACTAGTTCAGGGAGGGTGGACTCGCGGCTGGGCGCTTCGGTTACACCCCAACGCGATGAAGCCCGGCCGGGGGCCGGGCTCCTCGCGTTGAAGGTACTGCTATGTTGGACGTGTTGTTCGACCGTCAACCGCGCACCTTGAGAACCTCCTCGATGCGCTGGAGCGGCACGAACGCGCACCCGATGTCGTAGGGCACGTAGACGACGTTGAGCTGGCCGATCGCGTTACGGAGCTGCGTGTTGGCGGCCATGATCGTGGGCAGGTCCTGCGACGTCGCGTGAGCCTGCGAGAGTGCCGGCATGATGCTGGCCACCTCGGCGCGCGGCGCGAACACCGGCACACCCTGGAGCGTCCCGAGGAACGCCAGGTCTTCGGGCTCAATGATGCGCGTGGCACCGAAGGTCACGTACTCGTAACGCTGGTTGGCGACCACCATGGTGAGCGGCTGACCGGCCACGAACCAGTCCGCATTGCGGACGTAGGTCGGAGCGTTGGTCGGATAGGCCGTACGGAAGGCCACGCGATCACCATTCACGACCGTGAGCGTATCACCGGCGGCCGGGACGTACACGGCCGATACCTCACGGATCCAGCCGGGTGCGTTAGCGTCGATGATGCAGATCGTGAGCGCTTCCTCTGCCGGTGGCGGAGGCGCAGGCGGCGCGGGCGGCGCCGGCGGCGGAGCCGGAGGCAGCACGACGACCGGCGGCGGGAACAGACGGCCACCCAGCAGGTGGATACCGGCCGTCAACCGGACGTGGTGCACCGCGCCGAAGCGGTCACCGATTTCGAACTCGTCCTCGAAGGGATCGAACTCGATCCGCCGGAGAGGCGAGTTGAATGCGACGTGGTCCATGGCCTCGACGCGGAAGCCGAGGCGCACCGGCCCGCGCATTCTGGGCAGAATGTCGGTACCGAGGCCGAAAACGCCGGCGAACTCCGTCTGCGATTCGCCGTCGAATGTCGCTGCGGCGAACGGGAACAGCACGTCGTCGACCAGGAATCGGCCCGCCGGGTTGTAGTGCACGAAGCCGGCACCGACCGCAACGAACGGAGCCCACACACGATCGGGCTCCGGGTTCAGGATGCGGACCATGAGGTCCAGATCACCGAACCAGACGTTGACATCCCGATCGAGGAAGTCCAGGTCGAAGTCGAAGAAGTCGTCCAACAGATCGCCCCGGCGACGCCAGTCGGTCTCGCTGTAAGCGGCGTTGAGGCGCGCGCCGAACCTGCCGTTCCCGAACCATGACTCGGCCTGTGCTCCAGCGACCCAACTGTCCCGCAGCCTCAGCCGGTCCGCGTCGACGAGCAGCTCCACGCCGTCGTCGAAGATGATAATGTCATCCGCGTCCCGGTTGAAGTTGCTGAACCACATACCACCGCCGTAGATACCGAGTCCGTAGCGGTAGTCTTGGGCCGTTGCGGGCGCGACCGCCAGCGGCAGCAGGAGAGCCGCGACTGCGGCCGCCCGGAAGAGTAGGTTCATGGGACCTCCTTCCATGCAGCAAAATGGTCACTTGCCGGTACTCTCGCGGCCGGCGTGCCGCGCCCCGACGAAGACCGCCCGGGGCGGCCGCAAGTAATGCATTATCCTTGCCACTGCGGCCGTGCGCCGGCCCCTTCGCTGTGCCCGTAAGACCCGATTTGACAAGGCGTGACGCGGATTTCCACACCGGCCGTCCGGCGGCCTGCGCGGGGTGGCTGGACGGGGTCGTGACTGCCCTGAACCGGCTTCGGACACCCGCTGGCTGGGTGCCCATCCGGGGTCACGACCGAGCCAGGACCAGCGCGGCGTTGACGCCGCCGAAACCGAAGGAGTTGGAGAGGCAGACCCGGGCGTCGATGGCCCGGCCGTGGTGGGGGACGTAGTCGAGGTCGCACTCGCCGTCGCCGGCTTCGAAGTTCAGCGTGGGAGGGATCCAGCCGCGTTCCAGGGCGAGGCAGCAGATGGCGGCTTCGATCGCGCCCGAGGCGCCGAGCGCGTGAGCGTGGTAGGCCTTGGTGCCGCTGATCGGGACGTCGTACGCGCGTTCACCGAACACGCTACGGATGGCCATGCTTTCGGTCGCGTCGTTCAGCGGCGTCGACGATCCGTGGGGGCTGATGAAGTCCACGGCATCGGGTTCGGTGTCCGCGGTGGCCAGCGCGATGCGCATTGCGCGCGCTGCTTGCGCGCCATCCGGGCGAGGTGCGGTCATGTGGTGGGCATCGCTGGTGCAGCCGTAACCCTTCAGCTCCGCGTAGATGTGCGCGCCGCGGGCGACTGCGAGATCCCACCTCTCGAGCACCAGCAGGCTCGCCCCCTCGCCCATGACGAAGCCGTCGCGACCGCGGTCGAACGGGCGGCAGGCGAGCTCGGGGGCGTCGTTCCGGGTGCTCATCGCGCGGATCAGCGCGAACGCCCCGAAACAGAGGGGAAAGAGCGGCGCCTCGACACCGCCGGCGAGGGCGAAGTCGGCCTGGCCGTCGCGGATCAACCGCCACGCTTCGCCGATCGCGATCGTGCCGGAGGCGCACGACATGGCGTTGGTGATGTTGGGTCCGGTGAAGCCGAATTCGATGGCGACGGAGCAGCTCGCCGCGCCGGCGAAGGTAGTGAGCGCCACACGCGGGTCGACGGCGCGTATCCCGCCGCCGACGAGGTTGACGACCTGCTGTTCGGCAAAGCCGACCCCGCCCAGCGCCGAACCGATG
>DATMSC010000427.1:0-6007 GCA_035565595.1 Longimicrobiales bacterium
TCGGCCGACGCCTGGCGCAACTCGACGATCATCAGCGGCGATGTGATCGGCCAGATCCGCGAGCTGAAGGCGGGCGATGGCGGCGACATCCTCGTGGATGGCAGCAGCGTGCTGGTCCACGCGCTCGTCGAGAACGACCTGGTCGATGAGTTCAACCTGATGGTCTATCCGATCGTGCTCGGCAGCGGCAAGAAGCTCTTCCCCGAGGGTACGCGAGTCAACATGCGGCTGGTGGAATCGACGCCGGTGTCAACGGGCGTCGTCGTGACGCACTACGTCGTCGATCACCCAGCGTAGCGCCAGACAGTCAAACGGCCCGTCCAGAGTCTGGACGGGCCGTTCGTGTTGCGTGTGTGGGACTCAGGCCTTGGCCTTGGACATCCGGATGATTGCCTCTTCGAGGATCTCCGGCGAGGTCGCCATGTTGAGGCGGACGTGCCCTTCGCCACCGGCACCGAACATCAGGCCGGAGTTGAGGCCGACCTTGGCCTGCTCCAGCAGGACAGCGGCCGGATCGTCGCCGAGGCCGCGATCGCGGAAGTCGAGCCAGCCGAGGTAGGTCGCCTCCGGCAGCTGGTAGCGGACCTCCGGCATGTGCTGCTCCAGCAGATCGCCGACCAGCTGGCGGTTGGCATCGATCCCGCCGACGGCAGCATCGAGCCAGTCGCGGGCGTCGTTCATCGCGGCGGAGTGGGCGATGGCGGCGATGTGGCCCGCGCCGTGGAAGCCGAACGACTTCAGCTCTTCGCCCGCGTCGGAGCCGGCGATCACGAGCGCGGCCTTGAAGCCGGCCAGGTTCCAGCCCTTCGAGGCCGAGGCGACCGCGAAGTGGTTCTCGGTGCCGGGGACGCTCAGGTACGGCTTCATCTTCGAGGTCGGCATGATCAGCGGGGAGTGGATCTCGTCGGAGATCACGCGCACGCCGTGCTTGTTCGCCAGGCTGGCGAGCGCCTCCAGCTCTTCGGGCGTGTGGACGGTGCCGGTCGGGTTGTGCGGGTTGCACAGCAGCATGACCGCTTTCTTGCCACCCTCGGTCGCCTTGACAAACGCCGCTTCGACGGCGTCCATGTCGAGCCGGAAGTCGGCGGTCAGCGGCGCAGGCACGAACTCGCGGCCCAGCGCCTTGGCGACGCCGTAGAACGGCGGGTACACCGGCGGGGTCACGATGATCGGCGCATCGTCGCCGCCGATGGCGCGCGACACTTCGCGGACGCCGCTCATCACGTCGGCGACCATCGCCATGTTGGCCGGGTCCGCCTGCCAGCCCCAGCGGTCGGCTGCGAACGAAGCGTAGGCTGCCGGATAGTTCTTGCCCATCGGGTAGCCAGTGTCGCCGTTCTGCAGCGCATCGGTGACCGCCTTGACGATCGGCTCGGCGATGTAGGCGTCCATCTCTGCGACCCACAGCGGGAGGACATCGTCCGCGTAGAAGTTCCACTTCGCGCTGGTGCGCGTGCGCAGGCGGTCCAGATCCAGACCTGCGAATGGGTTTGCGACAACTGTTTGCGCCATGAACCGTTCCTTACACTCCACCACCGGCACACTCACGCGCACCGGAACACACACCACCCGACGAGCTGGGCTGGTCAAATTCAGCAGACGACTCGGGCGGCTGGCCAGCGAAGGTCAGTCCGGCGCGCTCATCCTGACCGAAACGTGCCACGCCGGCCCATCCCGGGCGACACAGCCGTCGGTCAGCCGTCGCTCTCCGCCGCAATCGTCTCACGCTATCGTAACGCGAACTGCGATTTGCGTGAATATCCTGTCTACAGTCTCACCACGAGCGCCGCTCGCGCCACCCGAACCAACTGCCGACGTAGCGCTATCGTCCGTTGTGCCACCGGACAGCAGGCGCGTGGCCAGCGCGTTAGCCTCGTCCTCGCGACCATCCGGTACCGGGATAGAGAACGACTGCTCCCGCGCCTCGAGACGCTCCGTCAGGCTGCCGATCGTGAAGCGCATGATCGTGACGCCGGTCGGTGCCGGCTCGACGCGGACGTCCACGAGACTGATGTTGAGCCCGGAGATCGGCAGATAGCCCTGCGGACGCAGGACACCCTGCGTGTTGATGTAGACGTCGCCATGCACCGTGCGCTGCGCCCGGCCCTCGAACCAGTACTGCAACGCCACGACGAGGCTCAGCCCCTGGATAATGCCGTACATCAGCAGCGCAGTTGAGAAGTCTCGTGAACCCAGCCAGGCGAAACCAGCCGCGAAGACGCCGAGCACGCCGCCGAACAGCGGCGACAACCGCATCAGCCGTCGGCTCTCGTGCTCGACATGCTGGCCGAATCGCGCCCACTCATCGTTGCGATACTGCCAGTGCGCCAGATAGTCGCCCCGCCGGATGCCGCGCACGTTGCGCACATACGGGAACGTCACGAACGCGATGATCGGCAGAACGACCGGGACTGTCGCAGCCACCAGCGCGGCGAGGAAGACCCAGACCCAGTTGAAACCAGCGAGCCGCAATCCGATTGCGACCGCGAGCCCGGCCAGCCCCACGAGGTAGTAGCCGATCATGAAGCGGCGCAGCGGATTGTCCGGGTGCACGCACAACCAGGTGGAGAGACGATCCAGCAATCCGTCGTCGGCCACCGCTAGCTCCGCTCAGGCCGCCCAACCGGCCCGTCGATCTGGAAGGCAACCGGGTCGGGCTTGTACGGCCGTAGCAGCCAGAGCGGACGGCGCAGGTTGCCGGGGCCGGGGGCGGGGCGCGTCATCGCCAGCCAGCGCTTGTAAACCTCGTGCGACTTGACCGTATCAACGACGATGTCGCCGTACTGATCGTCTGGCCCAGCCTTGACGACGCGCACCTTCTGGTGCCAGGCGTGCGCGCCGGAGATCGGGTCGGGCTGGACCGGGAAGGTCAGGTTCTGATGCACGCCGGCATCACTCCACCAGATCTTCGACGAGTCGGGGTCGGAACTCTCAAAGGGCCCGACGCCCTCCAACTGTCGCAGGCGGAAGACGCCGTCGCCGTCCTCGTCGATCTTCACCAACGCCGACGACCAGCGCTCGTTGCCGATGGATGGCGAGAGACGCCAGCGGCCGAGGTGGTGCGAGCAGGCCGCGACGCCGGGCCGCATGCCCTCCGTCACCCAGGCGCGATCGACGAAGTGGCCGATCTCCGTCTCGATCCGCACCAGGTCGCCGGTATCGACGCCGATGCGCTGCGCGTCGCTGGGGTGCAGCCAGAGCGGGTTGCTATGCGAGATCTCGTTCAGCCACTTGGAGTTGCCGGTGCGGGTGTGGACCAGCGTCGGGATGCGGTAGTTCGGCAACAGCACCATCTCGCCCTTCGCCGCGTCGATTGTCTCCGGCGCGACGTGGCTGGGGATGTGGGTCGGGATGGCGTACTCCGGCCAGCCCCAGTCGTGGACGGTGCGCGAGAAGAACTCCAGCTTGCCGGATGGCGTCGGCCAGCCGCGCTTCGGCTCGCCATCGACCACCACGCCGACGGCGCGACCCTCAGTTGTGCCCGGCGGCATGCCCGGCATCGGCACCATGTTCACCGGATGCGGGCGTGGCGACGGGCTCATGATGACGTTGTTTTCGTCGGTCATCGCGCCGTCCAGCTCCGCCTCCGGCACTGGCTCATCGAAGCTGCGGAACGGCCCCTGTCGGATCTCGAACGCGCTGTACTTGCGCATGTACTCCAGCGGTGTCAGACCCTCCTGCGCCGCCGCCTCCGGCAGGCCGGGCACCGAGTTCTCGAAGATCCAGCGGTAGTACTCCTCGACCGTCACCATCTCGCCGGGACGGTAGGGGGATTCGTAGAACTTGCGGATGCCCAGCGACCCGTCCGGATCGATCTTCCAGGAGAGTGCGATCCAGAACTCGTTCTCCTCCCAGACCTCGCCCGGGTTGGCGTCGTACGTCTGCGCGACGTCCTCGCCCATGCGCTCCATCGCCACCCGCACGACCGGCTGGCGGAAGGCGATCCACTGCGCGGCGTGCGTCTCGTAGGAGATCGAGTCGTGCCGCTCCGGCCCGTGGCCCATCGGCAGGACATAATCCGCGAACCAGGCGCTCTCGCTCCAGGTCGGGGTGAGGGCGACGTGCAGTCCGATCTTGGCCTCGTCGCGCAGCGCCTCCATCCAGCTGAAGCCGTCCGGGTTGGTCCAGAGCGGGTTGTAAACGCGGCTGAAGTAGACCGAGAGCTTGCCGCGGCCTTCCTTCAGGAAGTGGGGCAGCAGGATGCTCAGCTCGTGGTGGGTGAGTGGGTACTCCTTCGGCCAGCTCAGCTCATTCCAGACCTTCTGCTTGCCCGGCTCGACGAATGGACGCGGCACGAACTTGTTCCAGACGTTCGGCATCGTCCCGCCCGGCGTCCCGACGCTGCCGGTCAGCACGTTCAGGAAGAACAGCGCGCGCGGCACGGTCCAGCCGCCCAGGTGTCCAGCTGCGGCTGCGCGCCAGTTGTGGCTCGAAAAGGCAGAGCCGGCTCGCCCAATCTCCGCCGCGACGTCGCGGATCATCGCCGCCCTGACGCCGCTCTCCGCCTCGGCACGCTCCGGTGTGTACTCAGCGTAAATCGTCTTCAGCAGCGCGACGAAGCGCTCGAAGGTCTGCTCCTCAGTGGGATGCACGACGCGCATGAACTCGTCCCAGTTCGTCCACTTGCGGACGAACTCGCGGTCGAACAGATCCTCCTGAATGAGGATGTTGCCCAGCGCCAGCAGCACGATCGTGTCAGTGCCGGGCGCAGGGGCCATCCAGTAGTCGGCCATCGAGGCGGTATTCGACAGTCGCGGGTCCATCACCGCGATCTTGGCGCCCTTCATTCGCGCCTCGGTGATCCGCTGGGCGTGCGGGTTGAAGTAGTGACCGCTCTCCAGGTGCGCCGAGTTGAGCAGGATGAAGCGCGCGTTGGCGTAGTCTGGCGAGGGTCGGTCGATCCCCATCCAGAACGCGTAGCCGGTGCGCCCGCCCGACGAGCAGATGTTCGTGTGCGAGTTGTGCCCGTCAACACCCCACGACCAGAGGACGCGCTCCATATAGCCGTCCTCGCCGGGCCGCCCGACGTGATACATCACTTCGTTCTGGCGCTCGTCGGTCAGCGCAGAGCGGATGCGCCCGGCAATGTCCTCCAGCGCGTCATCCCACGACACCCGCTCCCACTCGCCACTGCCGCGCTCACCGACGCGTCGCATCGGATAGAGCAGCCGGTCGGGATCGTTGACCTGGTTCAGCGTCGCCGGTCCCTTGGCGCAATTGCGCCCGCGGCTCGCCGGGTGGAACGGATTGCCTTCCAGCTTGCGGATCTGGCGCGTCTCCTTATCGACGTAGGCCAGCAACCCGCAGGCCGACTCGCAGTTGAAGCAGATCGTCGGCACGATCGTGTAATGCCGCTCCACTCGCTCCGGCCACGCCTTCGCGTCCAGCTCCACCCAGTCATCCCACTTCTCCGGCGGCGGGTAGGAGGAGAGGCCGGAGGTTTCGGATGGGCGGTAAGGTTCGGTGACGGGGCGGACCTCACCCCCCCGACCCCCCTCTCCCGTGGGGAGAGGGGGGAGGTTGGCGTTCTTACGGTTCTGGGTGCTTGTCATGGTGTTCTCCTGTTGGGCGAGCGGCGGTCAGTATTGTCGTGAGCACGTCAGGCATTCGAGTTGAGACTTGATCGTTCGAGAAACGCAGGATGCGAAGGCCGTGCAGTTCGATGGCCTCTTCGCGGGCTTGGTCATATTCGATCTGCTCATCATGAATCGGGCCGTCCAGCTCAATCACAAGCCCGATCGAGTCGCAATAGAAGTCGGCGATATATCCGCCAATCACCTGCTGCCTCCTGAACTTGAGGCCACCGAGCTTGCCGCCACGGATCTCCTGCCACAGGTCTCCCTCTGCCGGCGTCATGCGCCGCCGCAGCTCACGCGCCCTGTCCCTCAACCCCGAACGCACATCCTGCCGCTTCACAATCCCCCGCGATGTCAACCAGAACCTCCTCCACAGCACCCAACCCGTTGGCCCATGACACCCCCTCTCCCCACGGGAGAGGGGGCCGGGG
>DATMSC010000428.1:0-18971 GCA_035565595.1 Longimicrobiales bacterium
ACAGGTGACAGATGATCCGAATCGCCCTGCCCAACAAGGGGCGGCTGGCCGACGGCGCCACCGAGCTGCTGGAGCGCGCAGGCCTCGAGTTCGAAGCGCGCGGGGAACGCGCGCTCCAGGCATCGCTCGGCGGCGAATTCCAGGCGCTTTTCGTACGCGCCAGGGACATACCCGAATTCATTGCTGATGGCGCTGCCGACGTGGGGATCACGGGTGGCGACCTGGTGGTCGAGTCCGGCCGCGAGCTGGATACCCTTCTCGAGCTCGGCTTCGGCCGCTGCCGGTTGGCCGTCGCAGCCAGGGAGGAAACCGCCGGCACCGACATCCGCCAGCTCCCGGCCGGGACCCGCGTCGCCACCAGCTTCCCGCGCATAACCGCCGATTTCTTCGCCAGATCTGGTGTCGAGGTGGACATTGTGCCGGTTTCAGGCGCCGCCGAAATCGCGCCCCATCTCGGCGTCGCGGACATCATTGTCGACCTGGTGTCGACGGGATCCACCCTCAAGGTGAACGGCCTGCGGGAAGTCGAGACGGTGCTCGAGTCCTGCGCGGTACTGGTCGGCCGCCCGGGCGCGCTCGACGATCCGACCCATGGGCGCAGCCTCAAGCAGCTCGTCGCCGCGCTCGAATCCGTGCTGCGCGCGAAGAACAAGCGATACCTCATGGCCAACGTGCGGCGCGACACGCTGCCGCAGATCAAGCGGGTGCTCCCCGGTCTGACCGGCCCGACGATCGTCGACGTCATGAACGACAGCGAGCACGTCGCGGCACACGCGGTCGTGGACGCGCGCGACGTCTACCGCATCATCGCCGAGCTCAAGGAGCTGGGCGCGGAAGGTATCCTGGTCACCAAGATCGAGAGGCTGATGCCGTGACCCCGCCGGATACCCTGGCCGCTGCGCCCGACCGGGAAGTGGTCGAGCTCGCCGCAACCGGCGCGCTCGAATCGCTCGACGCCGCGACGCGCGCCAGCCTGCTGAATCGCGGCGGCGGCACGGATCCGGCCGTCGAGCGCGCCGTTGCCAGCATACTCGCGGATGTCCGCGAGCGTGGCGACGACGCGCTGCGCGAGTTCGCCCGCCGCTTCGACCGCGTCGAGCTGGAGTCGCTCGAGGTGCCGCGCGAGGCGTGGGACGAAGCGCTCGCCTCTCTCGACCCGGCCGTGCGCGACGCTCTCGAGGAAGCTGCCGCCTCCATCGCCGCGTTCCACCGCGCCCAGCTCCCACCGCCGCTCGAGGTCGAAGTGAGACCCGGGCTCCGGCTCGGGCGGCGCGCCGACCCCCTCGAACGCGTGGGCGTCTACGCCCCCGGCGGGCGCGCCGCGTACCCGAGCAGCGTGCTCATGGGCGTGGTCCCCGCGCGCGCCGCCGGCGTGTCCGAGGTGATCGTATGCTCGCCCCCCGGTCCCGACGGACGGCCACCTGCCGCGGTCCTGGCCGCCTGCGCCCTCGCCGGCGCCGATCGCGTCTTTGCGCTCGGCGGCGCGGGTGCCGTCGCGGCAATGGCGTACGGCACCGCAGCCGTACCCGCCGTCGACAAGATCGTGGGTCCGGGCAATGCCTACGTCACGGAGGCAAAGCGCCAGCTTTCCGGCGTCGTCGCCTCCGACTGTCCGGCCGGCCCCTCGGAAGTCCTCGTCGTCGCGGATGAGACCGCGGACCCCGAGCTCGCCGCCGCCGAGATCCTCGCCCAGGCGGAACACGACCCCGACGCCGCGTCCGTACTCGTCTCGACCTCGGCCGACATCGCGGCGAAAGTCGTCGAAGCGCTGAGCCTCCTGCTCCCGAAGCAGGCGCGCCAGGACATCATCCGCCGGGCGCTCGCCGCGCGTGGCGCCGTTCTCACTGCGGCATCGCTCGACGCGGCGATCGGCTTTGCCAACGCATATGCGCCGGAGCACCTGGTGCTCATGGTCGCGGAACCGCGAGAGGCGCTCGCCCGCGTGCGCGCGGCGGGCACCGTGTTCCTCGGAAACAGCAGCTCCGTCGCGTTCGGCGACTACGTCACCGGCGCGAATCACGTGCTCCCGACCGCCGGCCTCGCCCGGGCCTGGTCCGGTCTGTCGACGTTCGACTTCGTCCGCTGGACGACGTACCAGGAAGTGGGTGAGGACGCGGCCGCCGTCCTCTCGCCGCTCACCGTGACCCTCGCGGACGCGGAAGGGCTGCCGGCCCATGCCCTCGCCGCCAGGCTGCGGGGGCGCGGGCCCAACCCACGATCCGAACCCGCTGCCGGGGTTTCGGGCACCGCTGCGCGCGTCGCGGCCGTGCCGCTCCGCGCGACGTACAGGGACGTCCCGCTCTACGACCCGGGACGGCGGCCCGTCGACGTCGACCTGAGCGACAACACCAACCTTTTCGGCGTGGGTCCGGCCGCCGCGCGTGCCCTCGCCGGGCTCCCCCCGTCGGCCGTGACGCGCTACCCGGCCGTATTCGCCGACCGGCTCAAGGCTGCGCTCGCCGAGTTGCACGGCGTCGCGCCGGAAAACGTCACGACCGGCTGCGGCTCGGACGACGTCATCGACTCCGCGGTGCGCGCGTTCTGTGAGCCCGGCGACGTGCTCGCCTACCCCGACCCGACATTCGGGATGGTCCCGCTCTTCGGGCGAATGAATGGCGTGCGCCCCGTTGCCGTCCCCCTCGGGCCTGGCTACGCCCTCGACGCGGACGCGCTGCTCGCCGCACGCGGACGCGTGACGTACATCTGCACGCCCAACAACCCTACGGGCACGGCGTTCGATGATGCGGCCATCGAACGTGTCGCCGTGGGCACGACGGGGGTACTCCTCCTCGACGAGGCGTACGCCGAGTTCGCCGGGCACGATTTCACCCGCCGCGCCGCGGGGTCCGAGCGGATACTCTCGCTCCGCACGCTCTCCAAGGCCTACGGCCTCGCCGGTCTCCGCATCGGGTACGCCGTCGGCCCGGCCCGCCTGATCGCGGAGGTGGAGAAATCCCGCGGGCCGTACAAGATCAGCGGCGCGGCCGAAGCTGCGGCCGTGGCCGTGCTGACCGAGGACAGGGATTGGGTTGCCAACGTCGTGGCGACGATCATCGAGAACCGCGCCAGGCTCGCTGCGGCGCTCGCCGACCTGGGATTCGAGACGCTGCCGTCCGCCGCCAACTTCCTGCTGGTCCGGCTGCCGGCGGGCGCCCGTGCACTCGCCTGGAACGAGGCGCTGCGCACCCACGGCGTCGCCGCCAGGCCGTTCTCGAGCGTACCCGGCTCCGGCGAGTGCCTCAGGGTGAGCGTCGGGCCATGGGAAATGATGGAGAGGTTCCTCGCGGCGCTCGCCGCTGTCGCGGCCGAGCCGCCGCGTACGACTGCGTAATCGGCGTGTACGCGACTGCGGCGAGGGTCCCGATCAACGACCGAGGATGAGATGAAGGTCACACTTTTCGACTACGGCGTCGGCAATCTGCATTCGCTGACCAAGGCGCTCGAGTCGTGGGGCGCGGATGTCCGGATCGAATCGGATCCGGCGGTCGTACTCGATTCCGACGCCCTCGTCCTGCCGGGCGTGGGCGCTTTCGGCGCGGCCGCGGAACGGCTGGCTGAAGTCCGCCAGCAGCTCGCCGACGCGCTGAACGACGGCTTCCCATGCCTCGGAATCTGTCTCGGGATGCAGCTTCTCTTCGACTCGAGCGAAGAGGGTGCCGGCGAGGGGCTCGGCGTGATCCCTGGCCGCGTACGTCGGCTCGAAGCCCGACGGGTGCCGCACATGGGGTGGAACGCCGTCGAGGCGACGAAGCGAGACGGCGACGTCGACCCGCTCCTCACGGGCGTGGCGGGGATGGTCGGCTATTTCGCGAACAGCTACTACTGCGACCCCGCCGACGCTTCGGACGTGATCGCCTGGACCGAATACGAAGGCGTGCTCTTCCCTTCTGCCGTGCGGCGGAAGCGTAGCTGGGGCGTGCAGTTCCACCCGGAGAAGAGCGGCGACCGTGGTCGCGCGCTGATCCGCAACTTCCTCCAGCAGGTCAGAGGATGACGCCGTACGCCGCAATCGACCTCCGCGGCGGGCGAGTCGTCCAGCTCGTTGGCGGGAAACCGGGGACGGAGCGGGTCAGCCTCCCCGACGCGGTCGCCGTCGCCCGCGACTGGGTCGACGTGGGATTCCGCGCGCTCCACGTCGTCGACCTGGATGCCGCGCTGGGCTCGGGTTCCAACCGGGCGCAGGTGCTGGAAGTGATCAGGTCCGCGGGCGTACCCGTCCAGGTCGGTGGCGGCATTCGCGACGACGTCGCCGCGGCCGAGCTCCTCGACGCGGGCGCCAGCCGCGTGATCGTCGGTACCCGCGCCGCCGAGGACCCGACGTGGCTGGCGGCACTCGCCGGGCGCTACCCGGACCGGATCGTCGTGGCGGCGGACGTCCGCGGCGACCACATCGTCACGCGCGGGTGGACCGCCGACGCGGGACTCGACGCCGTCGACTTCCTCCAGGGGCTGGACGAGATCCCGCTCGGCGCTGTGCTGGTCACCGACGTCACGCGGGAAGGCCAGATGATGGGGATCGACGAGGACCGGTTCCGCACCCTCGTCGCCGCCACCCGACACCCGCTCCTGGCGGCGGGTGGGATCGGCGGAATCGACGATGTCCGGATCCTGGCGCGTTGCGGCGCTGCCGGCGCCGTCCTGGGCATGGCCCTCTACACCGGCGCGGTCGACGCCCGCGCCCTGACACGGGAGTTCGCATGAGCACACTCCTCCGCGAAACCGGCGAGACGCGCGTCCGCGTGGCGCTGCGGCGAGGCAGGGGCACTTCCGAGATCTCGACGGGCGACGTCTTCCTGAACCACATGCTGACGGCGCTCGCCCGGTACGCCGCGCTGGACCTGACCGTCCAGGCTACCGGCGACATGCGGCACCACCTCGTCGAGGACGTGGCCATCACCATCGGCCTGGCGCTGCGCGACGAGATCCCGGCCACCTGCCGGCGGTACGGCCACGCCGTTATCCCCATGGACGAGGCGCTGGTCGAGGTCGCGCTCGATGCCGGCGGCCGCGCGTACTACGAGGGCCCGCTGCCCAGCCGCCTCTACGACCACTTCCTGCGCTCGCTCGCCGACAACGCCGGCATCACGCTGCATGTCCGGGTTCTGCGCGGCACCGACCGCCACCACACGGTCGAAGCGGCGATCAAGGCGTTCGGCCTCGCGCTGCGGCAGGCACTGGCAGAGGGTGAAGACGTGTTCAGCACCAAGGGCAAGGTGCGCATCGAACGCGAACAGGAGGACGCGTAGATGTTGCGCAAGCGGGTGATCGTCTGTCTCGACGTGCGGGACGGACGGGTCGTGAAGGGCGTCAGCTTCGAAGGGCTTCGTGACATGGGCGACCCCGTCGAGCTGGCCACGCGTTACGAAGCCGAGGGCGCGGACGAGATCGTCTATCTCGACATCTCGGCGTCCGCGGAAGGGCGGCGCACGCTGCTCGATGTGGTGCGCCGCACCGCGGAGCAGTTGTTCATCCCGCTCACGGTGGGTGGCGGCATCAACGACGTCGAGGACGTGGACCGGGCACTCCGCGCCGGCGCCGACAAGGTCAGCATCAATACGGCGGCCGTCCGGCGCCCGGAGCTGCTGACGGAAGCGGCGAACCGCTTCGGCTGCCAGTGCGTCGTCGCCAGCATCGACGCGAAGCGGGCACCCAGGGCGGCCGCGGCGGATGAGCCCGACGACTCGCCACTCCTCTCCCTCGAGCCGGATTCCGCGGCAGTCGCGTACCGCGTGTACACCCACGGCGGCCGAACTCCCACTGACCTCGATGCCATCGAATGGGCGGCGCGCTGCGCGGAGCTCGGCGCGGGCGAGATCCTGCTCACCAGCATCGATGAGGATGGTCAGCGCAACGGGTACGATCTCGTCCTGACCGGCGCCGTCGTGGACGCGGTCTCCGTGCCGGTCATTGCCAGCGGCGGCGCCGGGAACGCGTCGCACCTCTGCGACGCGTTCCTCATCGCTGGCGCCGACGCCGCGCTCGCCGCCGGTATCTTCCACGACGGCACCACGACCGTCGGTGAAGTGAAGGAGCGGCTGGCCATGTCCGGGATCCCGGTCCGGTGACGGTCGCCGCAGAGGAGGCAGGGCATGGCCGGTGAGCGGTTGCGCGACCTGCTGGATTTCGCCGTCGAGGTGGCGTGGCGGGCGGGACAGGTCACACTGGCGCACTACCAGACCGGCGTGGTGGCAGAGACCAAGTCCGACCGCACACCGGTCACCGTGGCGGACCGCGCATCCGAGCGCACTGCGCGGGACCTCATCGAGGCAAGGTTCCCCGACGACGGCATTCTGGGCGAAGAGTTCGGTGAAACCCGCCCGTATGCCCGCCGCCGGTGGGTCCTCGACCCCATCGACGGGACGAAGTCCTTCGTCGCGGGCGTGCCGTTCTATGGCGTTCTCGTGGGATTGGAGATCGATGGCGAGGCCGTGGTGGGCGTGACGCACTTCCCCGCCCTAGGCGAGACCGTGTACGCCGCACGCGGTGAGGGGTGTTGGTGGAACGGCCGTAGAGCCCGGGTCTCCACGGTCGACCGGATCGAGGACGCGATCCTCGTCACGACCGACGCCGAGAGCATGATCGCACAGGGTCGCGAAGCTCAGTGGGACCGCTTGCGCCACCGCTGCCGATTCACGCGTACCTGGGGCGACTGCTACGGCCACGCCCTCGTCGCCACCGGAAGGGCCGAGATCATGCTCGACCCGATCCTCTCGCCCTGGGATGCCGCCGCGCTCCTGCCGATCACCGAAGAGGCCGGCGGCAGCTTCACGAGCTGGACCGGCGAGCGTACCTTCCGCGGAGGCAGCGGCGTCAGCACCAACGCGGCGCTCGCGGCTGCCACCCGCGCCATCCTCGCCGGAGACGAGTAGATGGTGACGGCCATGCCGTGATGGCCTGGCAACGAACGATGATTGGGGCTCAGTGACGACGGTCTACGGATCAGGGGAGGATGGCCGTGAAGATCGACAGCACCAGGCAACTCGATTCGCTGGATTTCGGGAAGGGCAATGGCCTCATCCCGGTGATTACCCAGCATGCCCTTACCGGTGAAGTCCTGATGACGGCGTTCGCGAATCGGGAAGCGCTTGAACGGACGCTCGAAACCGGCGACGCCTGGTACTACTCACGCTCGCGGGAGCAGCTCTGGCGCAAGGGCGACACGAGCGGAAACGTCCAGCGCGTGGTTGCGGTCCACGCCGATTGCGACGGCGACGCCGTGCTGCTTCACGTTCTCCCCGCGGGGCCGACGTGCCACACGGGCGAATGGAGCTGCTTCGATGCGCCGACCACCTTGCCGGCGCTCGCGGAAGTGCTGAAATCCCGCGCCGAAGTCCGTCCGGGTGGCAGCTACACCACCCGCCTGCTCGAAGACCGAAACCTGCGGCTCAAGAAACTGGGCGAGGAGGCCACGGAGCTCGCGCTGGCGTGCGTCAACGAGGAAGAGCCCAAACAGGTCGCGTCCGAAGCCGCGGACCTGGTCTACCATGTGCTCGTGGCCTGTCAGGCGGCAGGCGTCACCGTCACCGACATCCTCGAGGAACTGGCGCTGCGATTCCGTTGACGCTGGCGACCGGCGAGGCGCCGGTCAGGCCGGCGGTTCTCCGGAATCCACGCCACCGAGCTCGATCGTGAACCCGCCCGGCGCCTTCACGTAGAAGGTATACCCGTGATGGCGCTCCGGCGTGGTCACTTCGAAGCCAGCCTCCGCCAGGCGGCGATGGAGCGCGTCCACCTCTGATTCGCTCCCCACGAAGAAGCCAATGTGGAAGTTGGCTGGATAGCTCGCCTCTGCCGCCCGTCCAGCCTTCATCAGGGCGATCACCGAACCGTCGTCGTCCACCACGAAGGCCATGCCTGCATTGCCGCCGACGCTCCGCAGCCCCAGATACGTTTCCAGGAAAGCGCTCGCCGCCGGCACGTCCGAGACGGTGAGATTGACGTGATTCAACTTCATGTCGGTCGCCTTTTCGTCGTGTTCCGGCCGCCTGGAAACGGCGGCTCCGAACGGGTCGGACCGAGCGCCGGCCATCGCGATGGCGTGACCCGCAATGGCCGGATGTCGATCCGTCCTTCGTACAGTGTGGGAACGCGAGCCCTACCGCCGCCCCACGATCAGCCGGTAGACGATCAGCAGCAGGAGCGTTCCAAGGATCGCGATCGCGAACGATCGCACGTCGAAGCCAGTGACCCTGCCGAAGTCGAACACTTCGGTTCCCAGGAACCCGCCCAGGAGCGATCCGCCGATCCCGATCAGGATCGTTCCGAGACACCCGCCGGGGTCCTTCCCTGGCATGATGAATTTCGCCAGCCCGCCGGCAATGAGGCCGAACAGAATCCATGAGGCGAGACCCATCGCCAATTCCCGTGAGAAAGCTTTTCGGGGGTACGCGCGTGCCGCGCAGGGAGCGCGCCGGTGTCCATGCCCGGAGCGGGAGCGCGCATGGTACGCCGCGCCGGAGCATGCTGTCAACGGGCCGAGCGAAACAATGGCCGGCCCGGAGCGTACGCATAGGTACACCCGACCGGCCGCCGCGGCGATCCGGCACTACCGCATCGCCCGGTGCCGACTATCTTTGAACGGAAGTACACGCACCCCCGTTCCGGAACGGTGGAATGCAGACTACTCCCCGCGGAAACCAGATCACGCAGAGAGAGCGCGATCTGGTGATCCAGCTCCTGTCTTCGCACTTCGCCGCTGACGTCATCGAGCTTCCGGAGTTCGAGCGCCGTGTCGACGCCGTGCACCGGGCCCGCTCCGAGAGCGAGCTCCGCGCCGTGCTGGCCGACCTGCCGGCCGCGCCCGTAGTCCGTGAGACAGCAGCGGTGGAAGCGCAGCGCAAGCCAGACGGTCACGCACTCGACCCCCGGGAGATTCCGCCCTCGCGCTGGATCGTGGCCGTGCTCGGCGGTGCCACACGCAAGGGTGTGTGGATCCCGGGGCGGAAGAACTACGCTTATGCTGCGATGGGCGGCATCGAGCTGGACTTCCGCGACATCGAGCTGCCACCGGGCACGACCACCGAGGTGCTGGCCATAGCCGTCATGGGCGGAATCGACATCGTGGTACCGCCCCATGTCATCCTCGATGTATCCGGCTTCGCATTCATGGGTGGCTTCGATCAGGGCGAGCACAGAGCGCAGCCGTACGATCCCTCGCGTCCCATACTTCGCGTCCGCGGCTTCGCATTGATGGGCGGCGTCGACGTGAACGTCCGTTACCCTGGCGAAACGCCCAGGCAGGCCCGCGCGCGTCGCAAGGCGGAGCAGCGCGCGCGTAAGCTCCCGCGGTCATAGCGAAGTGCCGGGAGCGGGCTCCAGCCGAGGTCCCCACGAGGAAGATGCACTGGGCAGGGCGTACGATTCCCGGCTCATGCGCCGGCTCCTTACGTACGTTCACCCCTATCGCGGCCGCGTCGCCCTGGGCGTCGGCCTGCTTCTGGCCGGTGCGCTGATCGAGCTGGTCGGGCCGGCGCTGACCATGCTCGCCCTCGATCACGCGGTACCTGCCGGCGACTCCCGGATGCTCGGCCTCATTGCCCTCGCCTACGTCGCCGCGCTCGCCTTCGGGTTCCTCCTGGAGTACAGCCAGACGCTGGTGACGACGTGGCTCGGCCAGAAGGTCATGTTCGACCTCAGGCGCGAAATCTTCGCGCACCTCCAGCGGCTGAGCCTGTCGTTCCACGACCGGAACCCGGTCGGCCGCTCGATGACGCGGGTGACCAACGACGTCGAGGTGCTGAACGAGCTCTTCCGATCGGGCATCGTCGCGATCTTCGGCGACTTCTTCACGCTGCTCTTCATCGTGGCGATGATGCTGTACCTCGACTGGCGCCTTGCGCTGGTCGCGTTGACAGTCCTGCCGGCGGTCGTGTACGCCGCGTCCGTGTTCCGCAAGCGCATCCGCGTGGCGTACCGCGACATCCGGATCCGGCTCGCACGCATCAACGCGTACCTCCAGGAACAGATCACGGGGATCTCGGTGACCCAGCTCTTTGGCAGGGAACGGGATTCCGCGGCGCGGTTCCGGGAGGTCAATGAGGACCACCTCCGCGCACACCTGCGATCGATCACCTACTACGCGCTCTTCTTCCCCACCATCGAGCTCTTCACCTCGATCGCGGTCGCGCTGATCATCTGGTATGGCGGGCTCCGCGTGGTCGACGGCACCATAACGATCGGCGTGGTCGCGGCGTTTCTCCAGTACTCGCGGCGCTTCTTCCGTCCCATCCAGGACCTGTCCGAGAAGTACAACATGCTCCAGGGCGCGATGGCGTCCTCCGAGCGGATCTTCGGCCTCCTCGACACGGAACCCGACACCGCCACGACGGAGCAGGTCAAGCCGCGCAAGTCGCTTCCCTCGCCGGGTCGGGGGGAGATCGAGTTCAGGAACGTCTGGTTTGCCTACCGACGTCGGGAAGAGCCGGATGGCGAGTGGGACTGGGTACTGCGCGACGTGAGCTTCCGCGTCGCGCCCGGGAGCCGCGTGGCGATCGTCGGCCACACCGGGGCCGGGAAGACCAGCGTGATCAACCTGCTGCTGCGCTTCTACGAACCCCAGCGAGGCGTAATCCTCTTCGACGGCGTGCCGATCCGCGACGTCGACCCGGCGGAGCTGCGCTCCCGAATCGGCCTCGTCCTCCAGGACGTGTTCCTCTTCAGCCGCGACATCCGGTACAACATCCGCCTCGGGCGAGAGGATCTGGGCGATGACGCCGTCATGAACGCCGCTGCCCGCGTCGGTGCGGACAAGCTGATCGCCGGCCTGGAGCACGGCCTCGACGAACCGGTTGGCGAACGCGGCGCCGGGCTCTCGATGGGCGAACGGCAGCTCCTGTCGTTCGCCCGGGCCCTCGCATACGACCCGCTCGTCCTCGTCCTCGATGAAGCGACGAGCTCCGTGGATTCCGAGCTGGAAGAACGCATCGAGGAGGCTGTCGAAACACTGATGCGCGGCCGAACCGCGATCGTGATCGCGCACCGGCTCTCCACCGTCCGCAACGCCGACCGGATCCTCGTGTTCCACCACGGCGAGCTGCGCGAACAGGGCACGCACGAAGAGTTGCTGCGCCTGGGCGGAATCTACAACCGCCTGCACGAGCTGCAGTTCGCCGGCGACGTGGCCGGACCGCCGGAAGTCGCGGTGCGATAGGCGCATCGGGCCACCTGTGGCTCGCTTCTTGCCCCTTCCGTGACCAGTGACCGGGAGTCGTGTACGTGGGTGGGTACGTGCGGCTGTTGCTGGCGGTGGTACTGGTAGGACTCGATACCTGGTCCATCTCCTCCATCCTCGGCAGCCGATCCCGACGAGTGACCCGCGCTTTCTGGGTGGCGCTCGTCCTCCTGCTCCCGTTCCTCGGCTTCGTGCTCTGGCTGATGATCGGTCCCGGACGCCGATCTCCGACGCGGTGATTCGATGGCAAACGTGCCGATCCTGGTGGTGGATGATGATCCCAGCGCACTCGACATCGTGCGCACGTACCTCGAATCGGAAGGTTACGAGGTCGCGCTGGCGCGGGATGGCAAGGAGGCGCTTGCGCAGATGGAGGCCGTCCATCCCGCGATCGTGCTCCTGGACGTCATGATGCCGGGGATGGATGGCTGGGAGGTCGCCCGCATCATCAAGAACCACCCCGACTACACCGACGTTCGCGTCATCATGCTCACGGCGCGCAGCGATTTCACGGACAAGCAGGAAGGGCTGCGTGCGGGAGCCGACGACTACATCGTGAAGCCGATCCGGCTGGAGGAACTGGGCAAGTCCGTTGCCCGCAATCTGGCAGCCAGAGGGCAAGCGGAGTGACGATACTCGCGCGGGTCCGGGATCCGGAGCTGCGGGCCAGACTTTCCGAAGCCGCCGAACAGCTCGGAGCCCGTCTGGTCTTCGCGCAGGACAACGCCGAAGCGCACATTGCCCGGGAGATCGCGCGGGAGCATCCGTCCGTCGTCGTCCTCGAGCCGATCCACGAGATCCCCCTGGAAACACTGCGCAGTGACGCACGCAGGAGCAACGCCGCGCTCCTCGTCGCCGGTCACTCCACCGCGGACGCCGCCGCCGCGGTGCGCGCCGGCGCTGACGAATGGCTGCTCCTCCCGACCACGGCCAGGGACGTGGAAGCACGAATCCAGACCGCGATCGCCCGGTCCGGCGTTCCCTCCCTGCGCCTCGAGAATACGGCCCGGCTCATCCGCTACGAGGAGTTCCTCTACGACCGGCGCACCGGGTTCCCTACACTCCCGGTCATGATCCAGCGGGCCCGGGAAATTCTCGAGGCACGCGGCGAGCTCACGATCCTCTACATCAACTTCGTCTGGTACGAGAAGATCGAGGAGACCTACGGCTGGCAGCGGCTGGATGACGTGCTCGAAACCACGGCCGCGGCGGTACGGGAGTTCTACATCAACGAGTATCCCGCCCAGCAGAACGTCCTCATGGTCTCCCACGTCGCCGATGACGACTTCATCCTCTTCGCGGAGCTGGCCGGCGGTGACGAAGCGCGTGAGAACCAGATCAGGCACATCTCGGAGCGCCTCGGGGGCTCGCTGCGCGACCGGGTCGAAGCCGAGCACGGCGAGGAGCTCGCGGCGCTGTGCGGGATCTATGTAGGCGCCGCCACCGTTTTCCGTAACCCGAAGATCCGGACCGAGCGGCTCATCTACAGAGGGATCCGCGAGGCGAACCGCGCGGCCCGAAGTGCGGAGGAATGGGAGCGCGCGGGCAAGATCGCGCATCTCAAGGCCACGATCCGCGACGGCGCGGTGTTCATGGAGTACCACCCGATCATTGTCACCGCTACCGAGGAAGTCTACGGGTTCGAAGCCCTTGCGCGCGGCCAGCGGCGCGAGCTCCGCTCCCCGGAGGTCCTCTTCGAAGTCGCCGAAGAAGCCAACATGCTCTGGGAGCTGAGCAGGTTGCTGCGGCAACGCGCGGTCCAGGGGATCATCAACGAGCTGAAGCCGGACCAGTACCTCTTTCTCAACGTCGACCCCCATGATTTCGATGACCCGGCGTTCCTGAATCTCGATCCGGGCGAGTTGGGGATCCGCGACCCCAGCCGGATCGTCCTCGAGATCACCGAGCGGTCCGCGATCACCGACTACCCACGATTCCAGGAATACCTGACGACGTTCCGCGAACGCGGCTTCCAGTTCGCCGTGGACGACGCCGGGAGCGGATACGCGGGACTCGGCTCGATCGCGAACCTCGCCCCGGACTACATCAAGCTGGACATCAGCCTCATTTCCAACATCGACACGAACTTCCTCAAGCAGAACCTGGTCAGCACCATCGTCACTTTCGCCGAATCGGAAGGCGCGAAGGTCATCGCCGAAGGCGTGGAGCGGCGGGAGGAGTTCGAGACAGTCCGCGAGCTGGGTGTCCACCTGACGCAGGGTTTCCTCTTTCACCGCCCGCGTTTCGTGACGGCCCACGAGGCCTGACCACACGCCCACGCAGTCCGGTTGCAGCCATAGCGCGGTTTCGCCGCGGGAACGGCTACCGGACCGAATCCCGTTGACGTACCTTCCCGTCCCGGCACAGGAGGGGCGGGAGCGCATGACGACTGTCGACGAGAATGCACGGGTGGAAACGGCCTCGGTCCAGGAGCGACGGGACCGTGCGGCGAAGTTCGCCACCCGCGCAGGCCAGTTGCAGCGGGTGTCGAGCCGGGTGTCGCAGCTCCGTTTCGCCACCTTCATCGCCGCCATCCTCGCCTTTCTCTGGGCCGAGATCGGCGACTCTGCCCTGGCAGATGCGGGTGTACCGGCCGGCATCGTCCTCGCCGCCGTCTTCAGTGCGCTGGTCATCTATCACAGGCGCGTCAAGACGAAGGCGAGGTGGTTCGACGCGCTCAGGCGGGTGAACCTGGAGGCCGTCGCGCGCATCCACCGCGACTGGAGTGGGATACCGGTGAGGGGCAGACACGCGACGGCGCCCGCGGAACACCCATATGCCCACGACCTCGACATCGTCGGTCACGCGTCGCTCTTTCAGCTCCTCGACGTCACGGCCAGCGCGCCCGGTCGAGCCACCCTCCTCGAGTGGCTGCTGGCGCCGGCGGCGCCCGCCGAAATCCCTGACCGCCAGGCCGCCGTCCGGGAGCTCGCGCTGCTCACCGATTTCCGCGACGGTTTCAGCGCCCGCGGCCTCCTCGCCCGCGAGGCTCAGTCACCTGACGTCGCGCGTTTCCTGGCCTGGGCCGAGGGAGAACCCTGGCTGCTGCAGCGGCCGGCACTGCTCTGGACGACGCGAGTTCTGCCGGCCGCTACGCTCTGCCTCGCTTTGCTCGCCGGGATGGGTGTGCTCGCTGCGGCGTGGATCGCTGTCCCCGTCATTGCCAATGTGATCGTGACCGCCGCGGCCGGGAAACACGCCTGGGCATCGTTCTCAAGCGCATCCCGCGGCGAGATCCTCGACCATGACGCGCGGCTGTTCAACGATATCGAGCGTCAGTCCTTCGAGTCGCCCATGCTCGGGCGCCTGCAGGCTCAGCTCATGGCCAGCGGGGCCGCATCGACCCAGATGAGGCGACTGGCGCGCCGGGTCGCCTGCGCCGACGTGCGATTCTCGGCAATGGCGCACTTCCCCCTGCAGATCCTGTTGCTGTGGGATTTCCACGTGCTCTTCGCGATCGAGCGGTGGCGGCAGATGAACGGACGGCACGTCCGCTCGTGGCTGGACGCCCTCGGCCAGACCGACGCCCTCGCCGCCCTGGCCAGCCTCGCCCACGACCATCCGGACTGGACGTTCCCGGATGTCGCCACGGGCGAACCGCCGGTCCTCGAAGCCCGAAACCTCGCTCACCCGCTGCTCCGGCCATCAGTCGCACGTGGCAACGATGTGCGGGTCGGCCCACCGGGTACCTTCCTGCTCGTGACCGGTTCCAACATGTCCGGGAAGAGCACACTCCTCCGCGCCATCGGCACGAACTTGGTGCTGGCGCAGGCGGGGGCACCGGTCTGCGCCGACGCCATGCGGTTGCCGCCGCTACGGCTCCACACCAGCATGCGCGTCCAGGATTCCCTCGAAGAAGGCGTGTCGTTCTTCATGGCGGAGCTGCGCCGGCTCAAGACCGTGGTCGACGCGGCGAGCGCCGCGCGCGCCGCGGGAACCACGCTGCTCTATCTGCTGGACGAGATCCTCCAGGGCACCAACACCGCCGAACGCCACCTCGCCGCGCAAAGGATCATCCTGCACCTGCTCGAACAGGGCGCCATCGGCGCGGTAACGACCCACGACCTGACCCTCGCCGACGCCAAGCCGCTAGCTCAGGCTGCCGACCTGGTTCACTTCCGGGAGACGATCGAACGGATCGATGGCGAGATGCGCATGAGCTTCGATTACAAGTTGCGACGCGGGCTCGCCACGTCGACCAACGCGCTCGCGCTCATGGAGATGGTTGGGCTAGGGGGCGACGGCTGAGCCTGTTCAGAGGATTTCGACCAGCTCGTCCTCGACGAAGCCGGCTTCGTCATCCGCGAGACGCCAGGCCCTGGCGTGACCGTGCCCGCCCCCCTGAGGCACCACGATCAGATAGGTGTTCACCGGCCATGCGCGGCCCAGGTCGATATGGGACGGCACAGGCCGGCCACCCGGATGGGAATGGTAGTAGCCGACGACCTCGAGCCCGGCCCGAGCTGCATCCTCCTCGACGGCGATGATGTCGTGGGGCGAGATCAGGTAGCGGTTGTGCCGTTCCGCTGGGTCAGCGACGTTTTCCAGCCGAATCGCCCGGACGATGTGACGAACGCCGTCCTCGTCGCGCCCGAGCAGGGCGCCGCAACACTCCTCGGGCGACGTCGCGGCCGCATGCTCCATGATCGACCGCAACACGTCCGCTGGTATCTGAGTCCTCATCCTGCAATTCCTGAACGGTTCATCAGATCGAGAATCAGATCGAGAATCAGCTCGGCGTTCCGCCTCGCGCCGCCGAGCTGCGATTCCACGTACGCCCGCGCGGCCTCACCGGCCACCCGCCTGGCACCTTCGTCACGGGCGAGCGTACGGAACCGGGTGGTGAGGGCAGCGGCGTCCGCCTCGATGTAGCCGCCTCCCGCGGCCGCCAGCTCGTCACCTTCCCGTGCGTTGCCGTGGCGCGGGCCGTAGACGGCGGGCACGCCCAGTGCGGCAGGCTCCACCACCGAGTGCAGCCCCGCCCGGTGGAAGCCACCGCCCACGTACGCGACGTCGGCCGCAGAATACAGATCCGCGAGCACGCCGACCCGGTCCACGATCACGGCATCCGGAATCGGTGCGTCGTCGGCCTCCACTTCCGCCAGCCGCCGGTGACGGACCCCCTCGGCATCGAGCGCCCGCTGGACTCCCTGCAGGTGCGCGTCGCTGGGCTCGTGCGGCGCAATGATGAGCCGGGACGGCAACTCACGGGACAACGCCGCGAATGCCGGGACGAGCATGGCCTCGTCCGTCGGCCACGTCGAGCCGGCCACGATCGTGAATACGGAAGGGTCTCTGAGCCGTTCCACCAGGGGCGTCGAGCTCGTGCCCCGAACCCTCGCCCACACCTGGTCGAAGCGCGCATCTCCCGTAACACACACGCGCCCGGACGGCACACCCAGCTCGGAGAATCTGGCGCCATGCTCCGCCGTTACAGCACCCACCGCGTCGAGCATCCTGTAGTACCGCGAGAGCGTACCGCGCGCAGGCCACCGCAGCCGCGATGATCCGCTGGAGAGCACGGCGTTGACGAGTGCGACTCGCGCGCCGCATGCCTGCGCGAGCCGGGTGAGCACCGGCCAGATCTCGGTGCGAACGAATGCGACGGCGCTGGGCCGCAGGGCCCGCAGCGCCCGCCCCATGTCGGCGGGGACGTCCCAGGGCAGGTAGCCAGCGACGTCGGCACCTACGCGCCCGGCCATCCGTTCAGCAGAGGGCGAGAAGTGCGTGAACGCGAGCTGCACGCTCGGCGAGGTCTCGCGGATGGCTGCCGCGATCGCCTGAGCCATGAGCGCTTCGCCGACAGATGGCGCGTGAAGCCACACCAGCGGCCTCGCCGGATCCCGGTGCTCCGCCGCCCAGCGCTCCAGCACATCGACCGCGACACGGCGGCCCTCCACGCCGCGGCGCAACTTGGGCGACAGCGGCACCGCGACGCGCACCAGCGGGCGGGCAAGGCTCAGAGAGAGTGTGTACAGATGCTCGAACGACGACATGCCGGAACGTAGACCCCCTGGAGCGCCACCGACAAGGCACCGTCGCGGGACGCGGATGACGAGCGTGCCCGCCGGCGCTGATTCGCCCTCACGGGCGAACGGTCAGGTACGTGTTGTGTGGTGCACCGCGAGCTCGTCCGCTGCATGCTCGCGGCCATTGTCTCGCCCCGACGCATCATCCGCACCCCGGCAGGTTCGAGGGTAGCGACCGATGGACACGACCGCGTGCGCGACGTACGTTCCGATGTATGCGCTACATCGGCAACAAGACGAAGCTGCTGGGATTCATCAGGCAGACGCTGAAACGGCGGGGGATCCGCCCGGGCACGGCAGTGGACCCCTTCAGCGGCACCGCGAGCGTTGCCCGCGCCCTCAAGTCGTGGGGCTTTCGCGTGACCGCGTCCGATCTCATGGAATACGCGTACGTGCTCGGCCGAGCGTACGTCGAGGTGCCCGCCCCGCCGGATCTGTCCAACCTGCCCGAACTCGCGGATGCCACGACTGCCGGAAGCACGGACGATGGCGCACCACTGCGCGCCGCCATCGCATACCTGAACGAGCTACCGCCGAACCCCGGCTTCATCCACGAGCACTTCACTCCCGCCGGCGAGGTCGGCCGCGAGCACGGGCGCATGTACTTCACCCCGGAGAACGCAGCGCGGATCGACGCCGCTCGGGAAACGATCCAGGCGTGGCGAACCACGGGGATGATCGGCGATGACGCCTTCTACGTCCTCCTGGCGGCGCTCATCGAGGCGGCAGACGCGGTGGCGAACACGGCGGGCGTGTACGCGGCGTGCATCAAGAGCTGGCAGCCCAATGCGCTCAGGCCACTGCGGCTCCGGACGCCGCGAATCGTCGCCGGCAACGGGTGTCGGGCCTTTCGCCGGGACGCCCTGGCACTCGTCGCCGACACGGAACCGTTCGACCTGCTCTACCTCGACCCGCCGTACAACACCCGCCAGTACCCGGCGTATTACCACATCCCCGAGCTGATCGCCTCAGGCTGGTTCGATACGCAAGTGGTCCTTCGGGGAAAGACGGGACTGCTCGATGATGCGGACAAGCGGAGCGACTGGTGCCGCCGCAACCGCTGCGAGGACGCATTCGAGGCCCTGGTCGCCACGGCGCCCTTCCGGCACCTCGTCATGAGCTACAACGCCGAGGGTATCATCCCGGAGCGTACCATCGAGCGTGTGCTCAAGACGTACGGCAGTGCGGCCACCTACCGGCGCTACACCCGGCCCTACAAGCGCTACCGGTCGGACACGGATGGCGAGAACCGGCGTTACCGCGGCGACGACGTCGTGGAGTACCTTTACTGCGTGGAAAGGCGTGGGTGAAGGGCAAAGGGCTGGGGCTAGGGCTGGGGCTAGTGGTTTCGCGGTCGTCGGCTCTGATCCCGGGCCGAGGAGACTGCGCCGGCCTGGCCGGGCCACGCCCGGCACGCGCCAGCCTCCGCGAACCCCCATCAACTCGAGCCCTTTGCCGCCCACGCGAGCAGTAGCCACCCCGCGATGAACGACACGCCGCCGATCGGCGTGATCGCACCGAACCAGCGCGGCGACCCCAGACTCAGCGCGTACACGGTGCCGCAGAAGATGAGCGCGCCGACGATGAACAGCCATCCGGCAGCGGTCGTTCCCCCGCCCGGCCACCGGTCCGCAGCCCACGCCGCCGCGAGTAGCGCCAGTGCATGGTACATCTGGTATCTAGCCGCGAGCTCGAATGTGGCCAGCCGCTCCGGCTCGAGACGGGCTTCCAGCACGTGCGAGCCGAACGCGCCAGCGGCCACCGCCACTGCG